>CAIYGJ010000049.1 GCA_903925705.1 uncultured Actinomycetes bacterium
CGCAATCTGGCTTGATTTGAAACTTTTTCAGGATCCATACCCAGTACAGATTCAATCTCTTGACTCCACAACTTGGCTTCCCTTGGCAGCGCGCTTCCGCACACCGGAGAAATCACTTCTGAGATTGCTGAGGAATCACGACACAATACGTATGTGCCACAGGCCAAGGACTCTAGAGCGGCCAGTCCGAAAGTTTCAATTGGTCCCACGGCTAAAAAGCAGCTGGCACCTGACATCAAGTTTGCAAGTTTTGCTTTATCAGAAACAAAACCAAGGAATTCAATTGGAAGTTGTTCTGTGGCCGCTTGCTGCTCTAATCCTTCGCGCAATGGGCCATCGCCAGCAAGCACTAATCGGCAGTTTGCGCCTGAGGATTTAAGTTCTCTTGCGATCTCAAGCAGGAACTCTGGATCCTTTTCTTTGGAAAACCTGGTGCAGGCCAGCACGTATTTCGATTCCTCATCACCTGAGTCGCTCGAAGCAGCGGCAAGAGATTGGAAGCGATTTAAGTCAACTCCAAGTGGAACCTTAACTAGCCTGCTTTCAGAACTAACATCATTTTCCAATAGTTCGCGAAACTCGTGAGCTGCAAAATCCGTTGTCGCAACCACGCAATCAACTGAGTTTAAAGTTTTGGTATTCCAGTAACGAATTAGTTTGCTTTTCCAGGGTAGGCCAGGTGCGAATGCATTAATGACACCATCAAGGCGTTCATGGGCAAAAAAACTAGTTTGAATCCCACGGTCACTGGCCCAACGAGCAATCTTTAACAAGGTTGTGCGATCTGATAACTCGAGCACATCGGGGTTGAATCTGACTAATTCGTTGCGAACAACTCCGCGACGCAAAATTAGGCGGTATCCCCCAGTAAAAGGCACAACGACTCCTGGCACTGTGACTTGCGTCCAGTTGCCAACTCGTGATGCGCGGTATTCCTTGCCTGGCACTACGGTCAAAACTTGATGACCCAAGATTTCGTATTGCGAGGCTAATGCATCCACGGTGGTTCGAAGGCCACCACTTTTAGGCCCATACATGTTTGCAATGTGAGCAATTCGCATAGTTAAGCGGCCAATGAACTGCGAGAGTTTTCTTGGAAGTTTGATATTGCAGTTTCGTAGTGGCCAATGATTGATTCCGTCAGAGAAAGCCACGTGCGGTTTCGCACCATGTTTTCGCCATTTTGGCCGAACGTAATAATTTGCTGTGGGTTATCGATCAGAGTTTGCACGGCATTGCGCAGTTCATCGAGTGAACCTGGCTTGTAGAGATACCCGTTGAATCCTGGCTCGACTAAATCAAGTGGTCCACCTGTTGCAGGTGCTACGACCGGCACTTGGCAAGCCATTGCTTCTTGAATCACTTGGCAGAAAGTTTCTTTTTCGCCTGTGGTCACCATGACATCAAGGGATGCCATTGCCTGGCCTAATTGCTCGCCGCTTAAGTGTCCAGTAAATCTGGCATACGGAAGATGAGTTGCCAACCGTTCCCGACTAGGTCCATCGCCGATGATTACTAACTGAACTTTTTTGCCAGCTTTTGATTGCAAGTTATGAAGGATACGTAGGTTCTCAACGCATTTTTCTGGTGCTAATCGTCCCGCAAAGCCAACAACAATCGTGTTTTCATCTGCGCCCCAACTCTGACGCAATGTTTCACTGCGGTAAGAGTTATTGAATTGGCCCGTGTCCACGCCACGACCCCAAATTTCGATGTTTCCGATACCTAGATTTTCCAGATACGCCTTGGAATGTGTCGAAGGAGCAAGATTCAAATCAACAGTTGAATGGATCTTTCGAATTCGGCGTTCGACTAATGTGCTAATTCTTGAAAGGCCATAATGATTCACGAAGCCCGCGACGTCGGTTTGGAAAATTGCAACTGAAGGGATCTGATATTGCTTAGCAACTCGCCTAGCTTGGTCGCCGAGCAAAAACGGTGAAGCTAGATGCAATACGTCTGGTTGGAAACGATTGATGCGATTTGCAATTTCTTTCACGCGGATTGTTGGGAAGTCCACTTGTGCTAACGAATCAATGGAAATTGAAGGAACGCGATCGACATTCAATCCTTGAATTTCAAATGGCCCTTTGCCGGGAGCCAGGATTTGCACGTCATGTCCCATATTTTTTAGGTTGGTGCCAACCTTGAGGACAGAGTTAGTAACTCCATTAGAACGCGGCAAAAAGGACTCAGTCGCAATAAGAATTCTCACACACTAGTTATATTGAAGTTAAGTTATTGTTAAGGGTTCGCATGGGTTAATGTCACCTTAATTAATTGTGACTTAATGGAATCTAGTTCGACTTTTGTTAATGCGACATTTACCTAATTTCGCCCAACAAATTTAGGTTGATAGTTAAGCCTGACATTGTGACAACCGAACCTAAGCCAGTAGCGTTCTTTAACCTTGATAACACCCTGATTCAAGGCACCTCCCTGGGTCACTTTATTCAAAGCCTGTCTGAATGTGGCCAGCTATCTTGGCGAAACATTTCAAGCTTCAAGCTCAAGAACTCAAGGCTTAGAGGGAAAAAATCTAAGTCTGATTTAGTCATTGAACAGCAAATTCACAAGGCCTTTAGGTTCTTGCAAGGCAGCCGGCAATCGCAATTCCTCGAAGAATGCGAAGCCATAGCTAATCGGTTGCTCAATTACAAGATCAATCACCAAGTCCTAAGCCAAATTCAGGAGCACAAGCGCAATGGCCATGACACCTGGTTGTTAACTGATGCCCCGATTGAAATCGCAACCACACTTGCCCAAAAGATCGGCATGACTGGCGCGCTTGGCACAAAGAGCGAGATTTTAGAAGGCACCTACTCCGGGCGCCTTGATGGCGAGTTACTCAAGGGAACACATAAAGCCCAAGCTGCGAAGGAATTGGCTTCAATTCGCTCCTACGACTTAACTCAATCATTTGCCTACAGCGATTCCCTAAATGATTTGCCGCTTTTGGCATCCGTGGGCACACCATACGTTGTTAATCCAAACTCGGAATTGGCACGAATTGCCCGAAAGAATGCGTGGCACGAATTGACGCCTGCAGCGTGATCGAAAACTCAAATTTCACAATTTGGACACACCGCGGTCGACCAGAACCAGAGCATTGCGAACGCGCATTCGATATTGCCTGGATGTCTGGGATTACAAACTTTGAAATTGATATTCGAAAGACTAAGGACCACCAAGTTGTACTCACCCACGACTCAGGGATAAAGCGAATCTCCGGTGTTGAACTTGAGATTGCAGACTTGACGCTCAGTGAACTGCAAGAACATCCGATCGACGGCCTGCATCCATGGGTAACGCTAGAGCAGTTTCTAGCCAACTACCCGACCGCTAAAGTTTCGATTGACTTTAAGTCAGATGATGTTTTGCATCCGGGAATAGACGTGCTCAGGAATTTTCCCACCATGGATATTGTCAATGGATCATTTTCGCGCTCTCGCACCCTAACGATCCGTAAAGAACTTCCCCACTTCAGATCCGCGTTGACTCCCTTTGAAGTAGTTCAAGTCATGTCTGGCATAACTCCACGGGATTCAAAATCACACAAACTAAATGCCATGGTTCCAAGGCGTCAGTATGGCCTTGAAGTTGTAACCCCAAGATTTGTTCGAACCTGCATTCGCGCTGGCATCGAAATTCACGTCTGGGTTATCAATCAAGTGGATGAGGCTGCAAAGTTACTAGAACTTGGTGTTCATGGCATTGTCACTGATGACTTTCGGGTTATTAGCTCAATCAAACGCTAGATGTGGTTTCAAGACCAACAAACTTCACCTAGATTGAAAGTATGACCGAGGAACAGAAATACACAGTAGATCGCAGATTCCCGAAGTTTGAAGTTCGCCGGTACGAGGCCTGTGTATTTGCTGATGTCACGGTTTCAGCAGACTTCCAAACTGCAGGCAGCATAGCGTTTCGCTCACTAATTGGTTACATCTCAGGAAGCAATGAGCCCAACACAAAAATTGCTATGACCTCCCCC
>CAIYGJ010000050.1 GCA_903925705.1 uncultured Actinomycetes bacterium
ATACTTTTTAGAATTAACCCTCTTGCAAAGTTGTTGGTGCACCATGCACATCAAGTACATCGGTTGAATTAGGGGTATTAGAGCCACCCAACTTAGAACCTTCGCCACCACGATTTAGAGCTGCATTCGGGCGATGACCTTTTTCGATTACTGGAATCGAGCCAAGTAGCCCTTTTTGGAAGTCTTCAAAAGCTTGCAGTACTTCGCGCTTAGTGTTCATTACGAATGGACCCATCCAGGCAACCGGTTCCTTAATTGGTTCGCCGCCGAGAATGAAAAGTTCCATCTCAGGTGAACGAGATTCCTGCACATTCGCAGCGCGCACAACAATCGTGTCACCTTCACCAAAAACAGTTAGTTGGCCCATTTGCACGGGGCGAGATTCTTCGCCAACAAATCCGTGACCTGCGAGTGTGTAAACAAGTGCGTTGTAATCCTTGCGCCATGGCAAACGGATCTCAGCGCCTGGTTGCAAAGTTGCATGAATTAATGTGATTGGAGTTTGGGTTGAACCAGGGCCTTTGTGTCCAGCAAGTTCGCCAGCGATAACGCGAATTAATGCGCCGCCATCTTCAGAAGCAAGTAGCGCAACTTCACTGGCACGTAAATCTTGATAAGCAGGAGGTGACCATTTCTTAGCTGCAGGCAAATTTACCCAAAGTTGGAAACCGTGGAATAAACCACCACTCATCACTAATGATTCAGGGGGAGTTTCGATATGCAAAATGCCAGCACCGGCTGTCATCCATTGCGTGTCACCATCAGAAATAGTTCCGCCACCACCGTTATTGTCGAAGTGATCAAATATGCCATCAATAATGTAAGTAACAGTTTCAAAACCACGATGTGGGTGCCAAGGAGTTCCCTTAGGTTCACCAGGTGCGTATTCAACTTCACCCATTTGATCTAAGTGAATGAATGGATCAAGGAGCGCAATATCAACACCGGCAAATGCGCGACGGACTGGAAAACCTTCGCCTTCGAAACCTTGCGGAGCAGTAGTGATGCTACGAACCGCGCGCGCACGTGTACCCGCAATCGCTTTTACGCGCGGAAGTACAGTGATATCGGCAACGGTTACTGCTGGCATTTATAGCTCCTTTGTTGAGCTAAGAGTAGTTGAACCTTCAACTATCTCGCAACTCGTAAGGTTTATAGTCCCTTAAGTGCGCTAACTACCTTGGTCAACGAAGCTTTCGCATCACCAAAGAGCAACATAGTCTTTGGATCATAAAGCAATTCGTTTTCGATGCCAGCAAATCCTGGGCGCATTGAACGCTTCAAGAAAATAACATTGGCAGCATTTGAAACTTGCAAGATTGGCATTCCATAAATTGGGCAACCAGGTGTGGTTTCAGCAGCTGGGTTAACCACATCGTTGGCACCGATCACGATTGCAACATCGGTCTGTCCAAAGGTTGGGTTAACTTCATCCATTTCAGCAAGTTGTTCGTAAGGAACATTTGCTTCCGCAAGTAACACGTTCATATGTCCAGGCATGCGACCGGCAACTGGGTGAATTCCGTATGCAACATCGATTCCCTTTGCGATTAACAAATCTGCTAATTCACGAACAGTGTGCTGTGCTTGCGCAACCGCTAATCCGAAACCTGGCACGATTACAACGCGACGGGCATAGTTAAGCAAGATCGCAACATCATCAGGTGAACCCGAACGAACTGGACGTTCCTCGGCTGCGCCACTTGCTTCTTGTGGCTTTGCGGTGAAAGCGCCAAACAGAGTTCCAAATAA
>CAIYGJ010000051.1 GCA_903925705.1 uncultured Actinomycetes bacterium
CCGGAGCTACAGTTGCAACCTGGCTGGTACCTCCCGTGGCACTGGTTGTTGGAGTTGCGGCAACTTTTCGTGAGGTGTTTCCTAGTTTCTTGGTTTCCCCATTTTCCTTGACCTTCTTTTACTCACTTTGGACACTGCCATTTACCTACCGCGCAATTGACGGCCAATTACGCCTAATTGGTGCGAAGAATTTGTTCGAGGCTGCACAAAGTGTTGGTTGCGGTCCTATTCTTTTCTTTTTTAAGGTGATCTTGCCAAACTTGAAATCTTCACTCTACATTTCAGCCACTCTGATATTTGCGTCAGTACTTGGTGAATTCACTTTTGCATCTCTACTGCTTAAACAGACTATGCCGGTCTATCTATGGAGTTTCCAAACCTCTCAGACTCGTGCAGGTTTTGCATTGGCGCTAGTAGTGATGGTTGCAACCGCTCTAATTCTCGGCTTTGCCGTCGCGCGACTGCGCAGACGTGGACTCAACTTCTCAGCGACAGGAATCTAACAATGACTTATGTCCAGTTCAAGAACATTACAAAGCACTATGGATCTGAAGTTGCGCTAAGTAACTTTTCCCTGGAAATCGCTAGTGGTGAGTTAGTTAGCATCTTGGGTCCCTCTGGATGTGGAAAAACCACAGCACTTCGCATACTGGCTGGGTTCATAGAGCCGACAGATGGAAGCCTACTTGTCAATGGACAGGAAATTCTAGAATTGCCAGCTGCGAAACGGGGCTACGGAATGGTTTTTCAAAGCTATAGCCTCTTTCCGAACATGACTACTTTTGAGAACATTGAATTTCCATTAAAACTGCGGAAAACTGATGCGACAGCAAGAATTAAGAGAGTCAATGAACTTTTAGATCTAATCAACATGGCTGAACACGCTAACAAATTTCCACATCAACTATCTGGTGGGCAGCAACAGCGCATTGCGCTTGCTAGAGCCCTTGCTTTAGAGCCTCCGATTTTGTTATTGGATGAGCCGTTGTCTGCATTGGATGCAACAGTTAGGGATCAATTGCGGGATGAAATCCGGAGCCTGCAGAAGCGCCTAGGAATCACAACCGTATTCGTCACCCACGACCAACAAGAAGCGATGGCTATTTCAGATCGTGTTGCCGTGATGCGAAGTGGTCAAGTAGAACAAGTTGGAAGTCCAAAAGAGTTGTACCAGAATCCACGAAACTCATTCGTGGCAAAATTTGTTGGAACGTCTAATCAAATTGAATCAATCAGAATCGGGCAAGCCTGGAAAGTCCTTGGTAGTACCGTCTCTGGTCCAGAGGGCTTTGACACTGGTATCGCTTTTATCAGGCCAGAAGACATAACAATCACGGCAAGTCCCGGTGGCGTCGCTGTGATTGAAGAGATTTCCTTTCTTGGGTCGTTCACTCGAGTCTTTATTTCAATTGACAAAAATCGAGTTATCGCAGATCTACAAATATCCGAGGCAGACAAATTCAGTGTTGGACAGCAGGTTGAACTGACAATTCGTGATGCCAATCCATTAATTGAAGCGATGGGAATCTAATGAGTAACTCCTACCTAACTACAGATGTAACCATCGCCGCGGACGTTCCAAACGAGCTTGGCTTTAAATCCCTCAAGGTAAC
>CAIYGJ010000052.1 GCA_903925705.1 uncultured Actinomycetes bacterium
CTGCGCTCTTTAGGCGAGCAATCTTGTAGATTGTCAGACCGAAGAGACACTTGGCAAGGATGTCAGCAACGGTGTAACCGACCTGACGACCAACGAATGCGTTTCCACCCTCTACGCCAATTAGTGGCAATAGGTACGAGATTGGGTAGACACCCCAAGTTGCAATAAGAAGCAAGCGAAGACGCTTTACTGTTGCTGCAACTTCAGTTGGCTGTGATTCAAGTGTCTTGGTCAACTCTACGAACAAGACGTAAAGGATGTACAAGAACGGAATTGAGGAAAGTGCACCAAAAGTTGCCTTTGTTCCCATGTTTGCAGAAACTTCACCTGGGTAACCAAGGATGATCATTGCTGCAGATGCAGGAACTAGACGTGCAGTTAGTGACTTGCGGTTAGCTGCTGGAAGTGCAAGTACTGCAATGGTTTCCATAAGCAAAAGTGGAACAGTTAGTAACCAGTCAACGTAGCGGTATGCTTCGTTGAAAACTTCGCCACCAGCATGTGCTGACTTGAATGAATCGTAGATTCTCCAGTAGTGGTAAAGCGCAATCAGGGTTACAGTTCCTGAGATTACGATTGCCTGACGGTACTTTGGAAGTACGCGGGCCTGGCTTAGATATAGGTAGATTGTCGTGGCAAGCATTGCTGCAAAGCCAAGTGACAAGAACCCACTGACGATGACATATTGGTCAGCTGTCAGTGTGGTTACATCATAGATACCATCCATGAAGTGTTGCTCCTTTTATTGGGAACTGCCGAATCAGTTCGGTTGTTAATGCCGCATTCGCGGCATTTTGGTGCTACTCATAGCCTCCTCCTGAACGAGTCGACTTGCAACCAAAACACGCAATAAAATCGCGCTATTATTGAGAAATCCCATTGATTTTAGGAGAAATATCCGAATATGTTGAGAATTTCTCAAAATCTAATTGACCAGATGGTGGCTCATTCCAGGCAGGATCATCCTGATGAGGCATGTGGCGTAATTGCTGGGCCGGCAGGCTCTGATCAGCCAACCCGTTTTATTCCGATGATCAATGCCGCAAGATCGCCAACTTTTTACGAATTTGATTCTGCAGATTTACTTAAGCTCTATCGCGATCTAGATAAGAACGAAGAAGATCCTGTCGTTGTTTATCATTCGCATACTGCAACTGAGGCTTATCCATCACGAACTGATGTGGCCTATGCGTCTGAACCGTTTGCGCATTACGTTTTGATTTCGACCAGAGAGACAGGTTCCCAAGATGGGCCTTACGAGATCCGGTCCTACCGAATTGTTGATGGCGTTATTACCGAGGAAGAAATAGTAATTACTTAAAGGCCTAGGCCCAGAGCTGTCCGTCAAGAGCCTCTGAGGCTTCCTCTACGGTTCCTTCATATGCACCAGTTGATAGGTACTTCCAACCGCCGTCGCAAACAATAAAAACAATGTCAGCTTTTTGGCCAGCTTTTACGGCTTTCGTTGCCATACCTAGGGCGGCGTGCAAAATTGCGCCGGTTGAAATGCCTGCAAAAATTCCTTCGCGATTGAGAAGTTCTCGCGTGCGGGCGACTGCTTCTAGTGGCCCAACTGAAAATCTGGTAGTTAAAACTTCTTCATCGTAAAGTTCTGGAATGAATCCTTCATCAATGTTGCGCAGTCCATAAACCAGTTCGCCGTAGCGAGGTTCGGCCGCGACGATTGCTATATCTGGCTTGTGTTCCCGAAGGAATCTGCCGGTGCCCATTAGCGTTCCGGTTGTGCCAAGGCCCGCAACAAAGTGCGTAATGGTTGGGCAGTCTGCCAAAATCTCTGGTCCGGTGGTTCGATAGTGCGCATCTGCATTTGCTGGATTTCCGTATTGGTAAAGCATTACCCAACTTGGATTCTCGGCGGCTAAATTCTTGGCAACGCGAACTGCTTCATTGGAGCCACCTGCAGCCGGCGAGTACCTAATCTCAGCGCCCCACATGTTTAGAAGTTGAGTTCTTTCTGGAGAAGTATTTTCTGGCATAACACAAATTAATTTGTAGCCCTTAAGTCGAGAGGCCATAGCAAGTGAAATTCCGGTGTTGCCACTTGTTGGTTCCAGGATTGTGCAACCAGGAGTGAGAGTCCCGTCGGCTTCGGCCGCTTCGATCATTGCTATTGCAGCGCGATCCTTAATCGACCCAGTTGGATTTCGATCTTCAAGCTTTGCCCACAGGCGAACATCTGCTGAAGGTGAAAGATTAGGCAGACCAACTAGGGGAGTATTTCCAACTGATTCAAGCAAAGAGTCGTAGCGCATGATTAACGTCAGCCACCAGCGACTGCAGGTAAGACGGTTACCGAATCGCCTTCAGAAACCGGCGCCTCTAGGCTTCCGGTGAATCTAACATCCTCATCGTTGATGTAGATGTTTACAAAGCGTCGAAGTTTTCCATCTTCAATTAACCGGCCAGCAATCCCTGGAAACTGGGATTCAAGATCAGCGATGATCTGTGCCAATGTCTCACCTGTGGCAGACACCGACCGAGCGTCATTGGTATAGCTACGCAGGATGGTGGGGATACTTACAGCTACAGACATTTTTACGCTTTCAAAAGGATTGGATACCTAAGTGTAAATCAAATTTCTTAACACTTCTTGCCGAGATCATTCTGCGTGAATTAGGCATAAATTGCCGGGTGGCTATTCACTGTTGCGAATACTTTGCAGTTAATCGGATGAACTAAACCACTTTTTTGCGCTATCTGACCGAACTAAAAAAACCACGTATAGATTTATCGCGATAAATATCAAGCCAACAGGCCAGCGAAATAGTCCAAAGAGTATGTTGATCGATGCAATTGTGTAAATTAGCACGACTGCGATATGCGACTTATTAAATAATTCCTTGATTACCCACAAGTAGACAAAACCAAATGCAATACACGCGACACCAGAAACGATCAGTAATTGTGGAGGAGCACCGCTTGGAGTTCTCGGCACTTCAATCGCTTTTAACGTCTCAGGAGTTAGAGAGAAAAGTAAACCTATTCCAAAGTTAAACACCGCACCGAGTCCGACAAGTCCTCCCGCAACCAGGACTGATTTGGGTGCATTGCAAGTTTTCATCACCATGTCAGATTACTCTTAAGTAGTGAACGATAGACCGATAGGTGTTATGGATTCAGGCGTAGGTGGCCTGACCGTGGTGCGCGCCATTTTGGACCAACTACCAAACGAGCCTGTCATTTATGTTGGCGATACCGCACATGGCCCTTACGGCCCGCGTCCCATTGCAGAAGTAAGAGAGCTTGCACTGGATGTACTAGATGCATTAGTCGAGCGCGACGTCAAGATGCTGGTGATTGCCTGCAATTCGGCAAGCGCAGCGATGTTGCGTGATGCCCGCGAGCGATATTCGATACCAGTTGTAGAAGTTATCCAACCCGCCGTTCGCCGTGCAGTAGGAGCAACTCGATCCGGTCGCATCGGTGTGATTGGAACTCAAGCGACTATTACCAGCGATGCATACTCCGACGCCTTTGCCGCAGCGCCGCACGTGGAAGTTACCTCGCAAGCATGTCCGAGATTTGTTGAGTTTGTCGAAGCTGGCATTACTAATGGCAAAGAGTTAACGGCAATCGCGCGCGAATACCTGCAGCCTGTTCTAGATAAAGATGTTGACACTTTGGTTCTAGGTTGCACACATTATCCGTTACTAACTGGTGTGATTTCGATGATCGCTGGCGATAACGTCACGTTGGTATCAAGCGCCGAGGAAACCGCTAAAGACGTTTATCGCATTTTGGTAGAACAAGATTTAACTCGAAATCCAAATCTGCCACGTCCAACTCATGAGTTCTTGGCTACCGGTGAATCATTCACGCACCTGGCTCGAAGATTCCTTGGACCTGAAGTTATGGAAGTTACTTCGCTTAAGCAATAACCATGGCAAATATAGACATGCAATAGAGTCAGGTACGTGACTAATCGCTCTGACGGCCGCAGCGCCGACCAACTTCGTAATGTAACTTTCAACCGCCAATGGCTAGATCATGCCGAAGGCAGCGTGCTAGTTGAATTCGGCGCCACCAAGGTGCTTTGTGCCGTTTCGTTTAGCGAAGGTGTGCCGCGCTGGAAAAAAGGTAGCGGCGAAGGCTGGTTAACCGCCGAGTATTCAATGTTGCCTCGAGCAACCCACACTCGCAATGACCGCGAAAGCGTAAAGGGCAAGCTTGGCGGCCGCACGCATGAAATTTCACGCTTGATTGGACGTAGTCTTCGTTCAGTCTTAGACATGTCATCACTTGGCGAAAACACGATCATGATTGATTGCGATGTTTTGCAGGCAGATGGCGGAACTCGAACAGCAGCTATAACTGGCGCTTACGTTGCGGTTGCTGATGCAGTTGAATGGGCTCGCACTAATGGCTTAGTGGCGAAAGATGCTGTTGTATTGCGGGACTCAGTAGCTGCAGTTTCTGTGGGAATCGTTGATGGAAAACCTTGCCTTGATTTGCACTATGACGATGACGTTCGCGCTGACACAGATATGAACATTGTGATGACTGGATCAGGTGCATTCATTGAAATTCAAGGAACCGCAGAACGGGAACCATTTGATCGCCAGTTGCTCCATGAACTACTGGACATGGCAACCATTGGTTGTGTCGAACTAACTTCAAAGCAAAAGGCTGCTCTGGCACTACCTTTACCTAAAAAGTAGTTTCAATGAAATTTGTTTTAGCCACGAGAAATTCTCACAAAGCAACCGAGCTTAAGCGAATTCTGGAAGACCTAGAACTTGAATGCGAACTCTTATTGGTTTCTGATTTTCCAGGGGCTCCCGAGGTCGAAGAAACTGAAACTACTTTCGGAGGTAATGCGTTACTGAAAGCGCGAGCGCTTGCTAAGTTCACGGGATTGGCTGCAATCGCAGATGACTCAGGGATTTGTGTGGACGCCCTCAATGGTGATCCAGGCGTGCTATCTGCAAGATGGTCAGGCGCTACCGAAAATGTGGATCAAGCAAACTTGGAGTTAGTGCTGGAACAGATCAGTGAAGTTGAGGAAGCTAATCGTGGTGCACATTTCATGTGTGCAGCTGTTGCTGTATTCCCTGACGGCACTGAGCTAGTTGCTACTGGAAAAATGCATGGATCATTGTTGCGAAAGCCACAGGGTTCAAACGGATTCGGCTATGACCCAATTTTTGTTCCAAGTGGTTTTAGTAAAACCACTGCAGAGATGTCTTCATCTGAGAAGGACGCTATTAGTCACCGCGGTATGGCGCTTAATCAATTAGCGCATCAAATAAGTGAAGTTATTTCTAAGACTTGATAATGGTGCGGGAGGGGGGACTTGAACCCCCACACCCGAAGGCGCCAGATCCTAAATCTGGTGCGTCTGCCAATTCCGCCACTCCCGCACGTGGGCTCTATTCTGTCAGGAATTAGCGCCAAATTCATAATCGGGTCTGGTCACTAGCCTGGATAAATCAAGGCTGACTACTTAGTCACTATTTCTGCAGGGTGCCTGTCGAGCCCGGCTGATCTCCGTGCGCCGCGGCCACCAGTTGAAACGAGGACTACGACGAAAAGCGCTGCACCCACCAAAACGATCATTGTTCCAGAAGGTACATCTGCGTAGTAACTCGTATACATACCAACGAGTCCGCACAGGGTTCCAATAAGCGTGCTGTAGGCCAGCATTCGACCAAATGAATCCGTCAGCATTCGCGCAATAACTGCAGGTATCACAAGCATGGCTGCAACTAAAGTGACTCCGATTACCGTCAATGTTGCAAGTATTGCCAATGACAACACAATCATTAGCGCTGCCTCGATCCGACCAACATTGACGCCCGATACCGCAGCTACATCAGGATCGAAAGTGCTGAAGAGCAGAGCGCGGTAGCGCAGCACAACAAAACTTGTAGTAAGCACTGTCACGGCAACAAGGCCCACAATCTGTCCCGTAGTTATTCCCAGGATGCTGCCAAAAAGTGCGTTTTCAAATGAAGGCCCGCTAGTTCCGAACTTGGCAAATAGCGCAACGCCAAGTGCGAACGATGCGATCGTGATGACACCAATAGCTGCATCAGCCCCAACTCGACTTCGCTTAGTTACGGTCGTGATTGCTAAGGCCGATAAAATTCCCCACAGTCCGGCACCAATGGCATAAAACTGAGCGGCAAATAATTGCATTGCGGCAAAGCCACCGAAAATCGAATGTGCCAAACCGTGGCCTATGTAACTCATGCCTCGCAGCACAATGTAAACACCGATGAGGCCAAGTATTGCGCCGGACAGACTGGCAACAAGCAATCCCTTTTGAAAGAAGGCGTAGCTCAAAGGTTCAAGAAGAGTTTCCATTTCAGCTCCTGGCGCCAGGGGGATAAGACGCTGGTGCTTCGTCAACAACGAGGCGAACACCCAAATGTTCTAACACTTCCATGCGAGCCCCGAAGGTTCGTTCCAGCACTTCAGAGGTCATAACTTCACTTGGAGTGCCTTCGCCCACGATGCGGTTGTTAACGCACACTAGGTGCGGAAGGTGTGTTGCGATTCCGTTGAGATCGTGGGTCGTTAGAACTATGGCCATGCCGTCCTCGTGCAGATCAGCTAGTAAATGCAAAATATCGTGACGCGTTGAGATGTCCACGCCACTGGTTGGCTCATCCAGAAGAAGTACTTGTGGTTGCCGCAGGAGCGCTCTGGCCAAAACATTCGTTGCTGCTGTCCGCCTGAAAGCTCTCGAATGTGGCGCTCACCCAAATCGCCAATGCCCAATCGATCAAGTACTGCGGACACACTTGCTTTCTCCGATGCGTTAGCCCATGGTCTGATTCGACTGGACTTACGTGACATTAGAACACATTCAAAAACGGTGATAGGGAAATTCCAATTAACGGATTCCAATTGCGGCACGTAGCCCACGCGCAGATCAGGCGCGCGCCAGACTGTTCCCGCAACAGGATCTAAAGTCTGGAGTAATAGCTTCAGCAAGGTAGTTTTGCCCGCGCCCGATGGACCGACAATTCCAGTGAACTGATCCTCGTGGACATGAAAAGAAACGTCCTCGAGAACTAGGTGGTGGTCATAGCTGGCATTAACGCCATTTAGCCTGATTAGTTCAGGCCCTACTCCAGTGCCAGTCAATTTGAAAATCTCATTATTGTGGGAACACCGCACTAGTGGAATCAACTGGTGCAACCGTGATGGCGTCGAGTTGAGTTGGTGTTCCACCCAATCCTGAAATCATGGTTCGGTAGTTATATTTCATGAGTCCCAACCAAGAATGTTCAGCATCGCCTGGGGCTCCAGGAAGATCGTCATCACGCAACGAATCTTCGTATCGCGCACCGGTAGCGCGGCCAACTTCTGCCAGTACAGCCGATGGGAACACTTCAGAGCCAAAAATAGTTGTGACATTCTCTGCTTTGACCTGATCGATAAGTCTTGCCACTTCTGATGGCGCGGGGTCTGAGAAGCTATTGGGCTGAATTGCTCCAATAACTTTCCAACCAAAGTCTTTTGCAAAGTAGGCGTACGCATCATGATAGGTCAGTAACTTTAAGTTTCCGTTAGGAACACTTAGTTGATCGGAGGCAACTGCGGTAGCAAGCGCGTTTGCTTGTTTTTCAAAAGTAGTGAAGTTGTCGGCATAGTACGTGGCATTTTCTGGATCAAGTTTGCTCAATTGATCTCTGATAACTTCTGCGTACTTAATTGCATAACCCGGGTCAGTCCAAAGGTGTGGATTGGGTTTGCCTTCCTCTTTCGGGAAGGAAAAGTCATAAATATATTCAGACTCGGGGAGTACTAGGGTCCCGATTTCGACGATTTGCGTGTCATCTTTCTTATTGCTCTTCGCCAATTCAATTGTTGGATCCTCGAGCTTTAGTCCGTTAACCAGGATCAGATCAGCATTACTTAGTAACTTTGCAATTTGAGGAGAAGGTTCAAAGGTATGGCTATTTGTTCCTTCGGGAACTATGCCTTCGATTCGGGCACGATCCCCGGCAATCGAGGCTGCGATGGAGGTAATTGGCGAAACCGTAGTTGCAATCAGCGGGCGATCATCGGCCACATCGCCAGATGTCATGTCCGAACCTGGAGAGCAAGCAGCCAAGGAAACTATGACTGAAAATGCGAGGATACCCAATCTCATTTTTGCCATAGTCCTATTCTATGACCAAATTTTGCTATTGCAAACTATTCGCAATAAGGGGCCAGCACTTAATTGGTTTTTTCAAATTCTGCGATTCTGCACTTCGCTCATAGGCTATGGACATGGCTGGAACACATCGCACAAACAACAAGCGCGCGGGCAAAAAGCGTTCTGCTGATGCTATTGCCGCTGAGATTGAGGCCACCTGTCTGAACATCACATCAAATGTTGCCGCATTGGAAAAGCTTGCTAAGCCGGCAAAATTTGCGGCACGCGGACTAGGTTCAGCCGGCGCATTCTTCCTCGACGAAAAGGGTGAAATTCGCAGGGACCGTGTCGTTTCAGTTGCAGCCGCAGGAATCGGGCTGTTCAGTCTGCTTACCCGATCCCGCAAAAACTAATCTTCTTGATGATTAATTGGCATAGCTGCCATGTGATGACGACGACATAAAACTTCGTAACTCACAACTCCTGAATCGCCACCGGTATCACCAACAGCAACTTGTTCGCCTTCAGTCACCATTACGCCATCAAGAGTTCGCGCATTGTGAGTTCCACGCCGACCACACCAGCAAAGAGCCTCCACTTGCAGGATCTGAATTCGGTCCGCCAATTCAAATAAGCGAGCAGATCCAGGGAACAATTCAGTTCGGAAGTCACTTGCAATACCAAATGCAAATACATCAATGTCTAAGTCATCAACTGCATGAGCAAGCTGATTGATTTGGTCTCTGGTATAAAACTGTGCTTCATCGCAGATGAAGAAATCTAGGGGATTGTCTTTGGAGTTTTCAGCCAGAGCTAATGCGAAGAAATCAGTTTTGTCAGTCACTTCAAGTGCGGCAACTTCCAAACCCAGTCGACTAGAAAGTACGCCAGATCCGGCCCGATCATTGCGGGTGAAAACTAGGCCGCGACGGCCGCGACTGGCATGGGTATAGTTCACCTGGGCAGCAAGGGTAGATTTACCGCAATCCATAGTGCCAGTGAAGAAAACTAATTCAGCCATGATTATCCGAGTCGTTATCGGCGAGGGCTCGCCTACCCAGAAGTGTATTTCAGAGAACTTCAAGATCAAATTTTTCATAGGTTACGCTGGAATAACTATGAATCTTCCTTCCAAGTCTCAGGAAACCTTTAGGTTCCATGCCAGACTTTCCATTTCTGCCTTAATTGCGATTTTTGCATTGACGGGATGTGGAACAGATTCGGCAATTGCCCCAACGACTTCGCCATCTGCATCCGATCTGCCTTTGCCAACAGAGAGCGCATCACCAGATGTCTTAGAGGATTACGCATTCTATTTTGTAGCTGATACGGCTCAAGGATTTCGTCTCGTGCGTGAAGTCCATGAAGTCAGCAGAATTGAGAATGACTTAGGGGATGACAAGGGGCTTAACTCACTTCAGATGTTAGTTAGCGGTCAGTTGCCCCCATATGACGGTGATCAAGTAACACTTTGGAATAACGGCACCAAAGTTAATAGCGTTTCGGTGGTCGCTGGGGTTGCAACAGTTGATCTAACGCTTGGTCGGATCTCTATGGGCTCGGAATCTGAACAACGTGCAATTGATCAAATAGTTTGGACACTGACCGAAAACGATCCAACGGTAAATTCTGTAAAATTTACTGTTGATGGGGTTGCAACTGAGTCTTTAGCTGGACATGTTGATTTTGGACAATCATTTGTGCTTGCCCCAAGTTACGAAGTCTTGGCCACAGTTTGGATTGACTTGCTAGATCGCAGCGATGTGAAAAACCCAGTTACGATTACGGGCAGTGCATGCACGTTTGAGGCAAATGTCGCTTGGGAGTTAATACAAAGTGGAGATGTCATAAAGTCAGGATCCACTACTTCTGCAACTGCCTGCCCTGATAGATCAGATTGGAAAGTTGATCTTGATGAGTTAGCAGCCGGCAACTATGTATTTAAGGTTTCAGATCTTTCAGCTAAAGACGGCAGCGTTACCTTTTCTGATACCAAGGCATTTACTGTTATTGATTAAAGCGATTCTGCTTAACGCATTATGAATGGGTCGCTTATTGGTGCTTCGCTGGTATTAATCCATACTGATTTAGTTCGGGTGTAATCCAAAATCGATTCAGCTCCGGCTTCGCGCCCAGTTCCGCTTTGGCCGTAGCCACCAAATGGAACCATTGGGGAAATCATTCGATAGGTATTGACCCAAACAATTCCGGCGCGTAGTGAGCTAACAAATCTGTGGGCCCGACCGATGTCTTTTGTGAAGACTCCAGAGGCCAATCCGTATTCACTGTCGTTTGCGATGGCCAATGCTTCGGCGTCTGTTTCAAACTTAAGGACGCTTAGTACAGGACCGAAGATTTCTTCCTGCACACACGCCACGACAGTTTCAGCACAATCCAAAATAGTTGGCTCGTAGTAGTAGCCAGATTCAAATCCACTTGGAACCTTGCCCCCAGTGAGTAGTTTGGCGCCGGAAGTAACGCTGCGATCAACAACATCTTGAACGTGGACCAGTTGACGCTTGGTTGCAAGTGGACCCATTTCAGTTTCCAAATTTTGCGGATCACCAATCTTGATGCGTTGTGCTTTGGCCACCAAGATATCCATCAATTCAGCATGAACACTGGAGTGAACTAAAAGGCGTGAACCTGCTACACAACTTTGCCCAGTTGCCGCAAAGATTCCAGACACGATTGCGTTAGCCGCGCTTTCTAGATCTGCATCTTCGAATACCAGCACCGGAGACTTGCCACCAAGCTCCAAAGAAACCGCTGCCAAATTGTTGGCTGAGTTCATGACGATTTGCTTTGCAGTTGTTGGGCCGCCAGTAAATGCGATTCGATTAACAAGTGGATGACTTGTTAATGCCTTGCCACAGGTGTCGCCCATGCCAGTAATGATATTCACAACACCTGGTGGGAAACCAGCTTGATCAATTAGTTTTGCGAATCTAAGTAGGGGAGCCGGACCATCTTCGGAAGCTTTGAGCACAACTGTGCAGCCAGCAGCCAGGGCAGGTGCTAACTTAACTGCGGATAAAAACATCTGAGAGTTCCACGGAACAATTGCAGCAACAACTCCGATTGGTTCGCGCCTGGTGTAAGCCTCCATGTCAGGCTTATCCACATCAAAGTGAGCGCCTTGGAGTTTGTCAGCAAGGCCGGCAAAGTACCTGTAGTACTCAGCGATGTACAAAATCACAGCCCGAGTTTCGCGGCGAATCTTTCCAGTGTCTTTAGTTTCAAGCTCTGCCAAGGCATCAGCATCCTCAGCCATTAAGTCAGCAAGTTTGTAAAGCAGTTTTCCGCGAGCACTGGCATTTAGTGTTGGCCAGACTCCAGACGTGAATGCAGTGTGCGCAGCCTGAACTGCTCGATCCACATCTGATTCAGTGGCCTTTGGCATAGTGGCCCAAACATCGCCAGATGCTGGATTAATACTTTCAAAAGTTTCATTGGCAGATTCGAACTTGCCGTTGATGAACTGCTGGAAACTTTCCAATGCCATGAAAACTCCTGGTGAGTGAGCCCAAATTCTCTTACGAGAACGCAGGCATAACTTCGTCGATAAACAACTTTAGGTTGTCTCGTTTTTCTTCGTAGGACATTGCGCTATCTAGCCAAATACTGAACTGGGTGTAACCCATTTCTTCATAAGACTTAAGGCGGGTAATTACTTCCTCGGGTGTTCCAACTAAACAATTCTTACGCATAACGTCAGGAGCAAGATTTGGCTGGGCATCAATTTCTGCCTGAGTAATTGGTTCGATGAATCCGTCTTTGATTGGTGCTTCGGCCTTAAACCATTTTCCAAAGTAAAGAAAAAACTTTTGTAGCGCAGCCGAACCCTTCATCAACTCTTCTTCAGTCTTTGCAACATAGGTATGCATTAAGAGCATGAGTTTTGGTCGGGGAACTTCTGGATGGGCAGCGCAAGCAGTATTGAACTTTTCCATCAAATTCTTAACTTCTTCATCACCATTGGCCAGCGGCGTTACCTGAACATTGCACCCAGTTGCAACCGCAAAATCATGAGTATGTGGGTCTCGGGCGGCAATCCAAATTGGAATTGGTTTTTGAATCGCAGTTGGAACTGCAGTTGTCTCGGAGAACTGCCAATACTCACCGTCATGTGTGTAGTTACCAATTAGCAATTGCTGAACCGCAGGAACAAGTTCACGCATCCGCAAGCCAGCCTCCATGGCGTCAACGCCAGGCATGATGCGTTCAAACTCAAACGTGTAAGCGCCACGAGCTATACCAAGGTCCAGGCGGCCATTGCTTGTTAGATCACAAAGCGCCGCTTCACCTGCAAGGCGAATCGGATGCCAAAACGGCGCAATGACATTGCCAGTTCCAAGGCGAATCTTTGTTGTCTTTGCAGCCAAGTAGGCCAAGTTGATGAATGGGTTAGGCGCAACGGTGTATTCCATCGCATGATGCTCGCCAATCCAGATAGTTTCCATGCCACCGGCTTCGGCCATTAGCGTGAACTCAGTTAGCTCATCCAGTAGTTGCTTATGTGAAACTGAATCGTCGTATCGCTCGATGTGGGCGAAAAGTGAAAACTTCATAGTCATATCCTCTAGGTTTCCAGTTCTACTTGTTGGACGATTCAATAAATGTGGCTAAGGTCGCAGAAACTTCCTCAGGCGCTGTCAATGTCATCATATGTCGATGGCCAGCTAAGACCTTTGACGCACCAGTTGGTGCCAAGGCTGCCATTGCCAAACTCATCTCTGGCGTTGAATTTGGATCACAATCAGCTGTGAAAAAAATTGAAGGCACCGAAAGATTTGGCAGCGTAACTAAGTGTGCTTTATCTGATGCTGCAAAAACTGAATAGGCCGCTTGGTAGCCACTCGGGTTTACATCCAGAAGCAGCTCGCGGGCAAGTGATTCAGCTTCGGGAAACTCGTGAGTTCCAGATTGGCCAAACCAACGCTCCAGTGTCTCAGCGAGGTTCACGCTAACCCCACCAGTTGCCAAATCTGCCGCCCGCTTCTTAACTGCAGCACTTTGTTCAGCACTGCGGTTGAACACTGCATTCATCGCGCAAACCCCAAGGCATGTATCTGGGTTATTGATAGCAAAGTCCAGGGCAATTAAAGCACCCATCGAATGACCCGCAACGAATGCAGATTCAATTTCAAGCTCAGCCAGCAAATCAACAAGCTGCTGGGTGTAGTCACTCAGAGTTAATTCTCGATTTGGCAGTTCGCTCTCTCCATGACCCCACATGTCATAGATCAAAACATCAAAACTTTCACGCAACAGATTTACTTCAGGTGCCCAGACTGATTTGTTCATGCCAACACCGTGGAGCAGAACTATTGTCGGACCGTTGCCGCAACGGCTCCATGCGCTGCCGTTGGAAGTCTTGCCAGACGTTATCGAATCAGGAAGTGAAAAACTAGTTGGCATTGCTTCCAAGATCCTTAAGATCCTGGTAGCGATCACCAATGCGATGATGCGGGCGTCCGCCAATTGATGCGCCAAGTGCCACAACAATTTCATCTGGCGCAGGTGCATCATTGATCGAGAACTGAATTGTTAAGTAATGTGAACGCATTCCTTCATCTGCTTTATGCATTAACGGAATTGAGATTGGGCAGTTTGGTCCACCACGAACATTTGTAAACGAAAGGTAGCTAGTTGCGCCTACGGCAGTGCGGTAATGATTGCCAAACCGCAGAGTGTGAATCAAAGCAGAGGCGTGTTCAACTTCGCCAGAAGTTCCAACAACTGCAGCCTTGCCATAACCTTCAACAGCTTCACCAGATCCAGTCATTTCAAGGATTGATGCTGTCAAGATTTCGCCAAGCTGTGGCGCCAGGTCGTGAATTTCTGGCTTTAAGTCTTCTACGAAGCCACGACCGGCCCATGGGTTAGTCAGAACAGCGGCAGTAGCAAACATACGAAGTGGAGTTGCAGCAGCCTTGCCACCTTCAATCCGAGTTTCTTCGGTGTATGTGACTATCTTGCGAATCTGAACCGGTGCCATTTTCTGGTCCTCCCAAAGGGTTGCCGAATTATGGCTCTAATCCTATTGCCAGAGGGTTTTGATCAATCCATCGATCGCAGATTCGAGAAGTTCCTTCACGTGCTCGTAAGCTGCATCCTCCTGAGAATAAGGATCAGGCACAGATTCTCCAGGTTCAATTGCAAAATCAAAGTTACGCATCATGAAGACTTTTTTGGAATGTTCCTCACGCGGACTCAAAGCAATGACATTCGAATAGTTCTCGGAATCCATAGTCAGAATCAAATCGATACGTTCTAAATCCTGCGAAGTAAATTGGCTGGCTTTATGTGTGTAGTCATAACCAGCCCGTTCCCAGGTCCGCTTTGATTGTGGGTGTGGCCCTTGGCCAATGTGCCAAGAGGAAGTTCCGCCACTTTCAACAATGGCAGTTGGAGATTTCAAATCTTTAGTGCGGTTGCTAAAGATTGCAGCGGCCATAGGGGAGCGACAGATGTTTCCTAAACACACAAAAGAAACCGAAATCTCATCACGATTTCTCAACTCAGCTAAATAGTCAAGGTCCACAGGACGCTTATTTCTTAGTTGCTTTTACGGATGCGACAGCCATGTCAACGAGAAGCTTGGTATCAACTTTCCAATCAACTGGAATTTTGATGGTTTTCTTGTTTACTTCGTAGTCCTTAAGTTTTGGCAAGAACTTTTCAATAACACCTTCACCCCACGGAGCGATCAAGAGATGTTTTGTTGCTACGGAAACTCCAAAAACATATTGACCATCAACTTTTAGCATTGGCTGATTCCAGGCAATAACAATTTCACCCTTGGGGAATTTTGTTTTTAATGCCTTAAAGATTGCCTTAATTGTTTTTTGTTTTGTAGCATCTAGCGGAGCTAAGAAGTCTTCCAGAGTGTTGAAGCGTTTGGAAGTTGTATTGCCTCTTGAGAAAAGCACTAATGCGTTTGCGTGTGCCTGACTAAAGCCATGGTTTTCCCGCAAGAAAGCAATCTGTTCAGGGTATTTCAAATCTTTGATCAGTTTCATTTGGTCATGCCAGTAAGACATTGGCAAGCCATGCTTCTTTTCAATCGCCGGGAAGTGCGATGCGCGATCTGGATTAGTGGCCATCTGGAAAAGGTAGCAGATTAGAAATTTGACTACGACCAATACGTAACTTGATTACTGGATAACAATTCGTAGCGGACCTGGTGGATTGCTGAATGGTGCAGTGGTTTGCACTAGAGAATAAAGTGGATTTTCTTGCGATGCCGTGAAGCCAACCCCAGTTCTCTCACATTGACCGTTTAAACTTCGAGTTGAATAAAAGAAATAATTAATGCCATCATCTATAGTTTGGTCTTGCCTGTACCAGGTTGTATTGCTTCCTACTTGAATCACGTATCTATAGTCTGCATTCGTTTTCTGATATGAAACATTTGGAACGCCCGTGCAATCAACGCTTGGGAACCAAACTTGCCCAGCTGTGACCGGCGTTCCTGCTTTCGTGAATTGAGCAATTTGCTGGGTTGAATTCATAATTACTGTAGCAAGACTCCAGTTGTCACTTCCTGCTTGAAAAACATCTGGAGAGACACTTAATGGGTATCCCACAACGTTTCCATTAGCATCCAAGACAACGGCAACTCCGCCACCAGAACCGGAACTTCCCGCTGGACCAGTTGCACCAGTGTCACCTTTTGGTCCAGTATCACCTTTTGCACCGGCAGTCCCAGCGACACCTTGCAAGCCAGTTGCACCAGTTGCGCCAGTTTCACCTTTTTCGCCAGCAGGTCCAGTTGCACCAGCTGCGCCAGTTTCACCTTTTGGTCCCGCTGGACCTTGCGGACCCACGGCGCCAGTCGCACCTGTTTGGTTTAGAGAAGTATTTGAACCAACTTCATTATTGGTTAACTGAATTGATTTATTTGTCTGCGATTCGTAGATTGCTACCGCAGCCAGAGTCACACATAAAGAGGTGATAGTTGGCACAAGTTTCATAAACCAATTAGGAGCAGAACCAGACTGCAAATTTGTCATGCAGAGAATTTATTGGAATGTGAATTGGTCGGCAACCTATATCAGGAGCGTTTTCGTAAACAATTGGTAAACGGGTTTTTGCTTTAATTACTTGGTACACCGCGAGGGACTTGAACCCCCAACCCGCTGATTAAGAGTCAGCTGCTCTGCCAGTTGAGCTAGCGGTGCTTGGTCGAAATGTTTATTCGTGTTGATTTAGTACAAGTGAACATTAGCAGTAGGTCAGGACTTAGGAAAAGCTGGGGAGGTTAAGGCCGAATCGGTCTGTTCATCATGTCCAGATTCGAGCGCGAGCAAGCTCACTAGGACCAAAACTATTCCTACATATTGAGCACCAACCGGTAGGCCGCGTCCCAATACCGCTCCAAACAAAATGGCTACGACCGGGATGATATTCAAGGACAGCGCAGTCTGTTTAGTTGTTAAGTTAGGCGCCGCAAAGTTGAACAACAAAAATGGCAAAGTTGTTCCGACAACCCCCGCTAGGACTACTACATAAAAGTAGATACCAATGGTTTGCGGTGTTGGTATGTCCGTTTGCGTAAGAAATAAAATCAAAATAGATAGCGAGCTTGCGGTAGCCATTTGCCCGAGAGTTAGCGCAATCGTGTTGACTTCAGATTTCAATCTGCGCATAAACAATCCATAGATTGCACCAGACAAACCAACGCCTAGAAATGCCAGAGCTCCAATCAATCCTGCGGAAACTGACATTCCAAGAACCATCACGTACTGTCCGGAAGTTTCTGGATTAGTTGATTGACCAGCAACTCCGACAATGATCGCCCCGGTAACGCCAACCAGCAAGGCCACGCTTGACCAGAGATTGAGTTTTTCTCGCAAGAAGAGTGCGCCACCGATCGCCAAGAAAATAACTTCGCTCGACATCAAGATTGCGCCGGTTGTAACAGTGCCATACTGCCAGCCAATGTTGCCAAGAAAATATGCCAAGCCTGGTTGCAGCAGTCCAAATGGAATAGCGATTCGCCATGGCACATGCCTAATCGCATGACGTAGGGATGGGACTGCAATTGCCACGATAAAGAAGACGATTAACCCACAAGTTAACTCAATTACAGTTACCGAAACTGGATCCACATGCTCAATGGCGATGTCAGCTATTGGATTTCCGATGCCCCATCCGACCATGGACAGCATCATCGCTGCAAGGTATTTATTAGTGCGCATAATGACTTAAGTATCTCGGAAAACCGACATTCATGGAGCGAGGTGGTTAGTCAGCAAAGATTTGCTTGGCAATAACCATTCGCATGATGTCGTTTGTGCCTTCGCCGATGCTCATTAACGGGGCATCGCGATACAAGCGTTCAATTTCATATTCAGTTGAATACCCGTATCCGCCATGAACTTGCATAGCTCGCAATGAGTTCTGAATGGCCACTTCTGAGGCAAAGACTTTTGCTTGAGCAGTCTGCAGATCAACACGCTTACCTTGATCAGCTTCTGAGGCAGCCCAGTAAGTCAGTAGGCGAGCCGCTTGTAAGTCAGTAGCCATGTCAGCAATCTTTAACTGAATTGCTTGGAACTCAGAGATGCTCTTTCCAAAAGCCATTCGCGACTTTGCATATTTAACTGCTTCTTCGTATGCGCGGGATGCAATTCCAACCGAGCGAGCTGCAATGTTTAAGCGTCCGGTTTCAAGGGCTGACAAAACTTGCTGCATGCCGCGGCCTTCAACGCCACCAAGAAGATTTTCAACTGGCACCCGGACTTCGTCCAGAATGACTTCACATGATTCAGGGCCTTTGTAGCCCATTTTTGGAATGTCTTTACCGATTGTGAATCCTGGCGTTCCAGAATCAATTAGCAGAACCGACATTCCTTTGTGACGAGGATCGGCCTTTGGGTCTGTCTTAACTAAGACTGGAAGTGGATCGGCATGACGGGCATTTGTGATCCAAGTCTTTGATCCGCGCACCACGTAATGGTCACCATCAAGAGTCGCTGTGGTTGCGATGCCTTGTAAGTCGGTGCCAGCACCTGGTTCAGTTAGTCCCAAACCGCTGCGACGAACACCAGTTGCTAGCTCGGGCAAGTACTTTGCTTTTTGTTCTGGTGTTCCATGTTTGGCAATAACAAAGCAAGCCATCGA
>CAIYGJ010000053.1 GCA_903925705.1 uncultured Actinomycetes bacterium
GGACTTCGCGAAGAAGGCTTTATCCGACCTGGCATTGAATTAAATCCGCAATCACTTCTTGATTACCTCGGTCCTTTCACAGAACCTGCTCAAGTTCCAGTTTTCAAACACAGTCGCGATTGGATCAGAGAACAATTCGAACGCACAAGTGATCCAAGAAATGCCGACTGGTCAATTGGCATGAAAATAAATTTGCCGCCCAACTACGTCATGATTCATCGCGTTTGGCTGGGCAGTATCGGTGTTTTATGCCAGCTTGAGTCAGAATTCTCGGTGCGCGATGAATTCGCACAATGGGTTCCTGGATTTTCCGAGGAAGTGGCAAACTAAAACTTCAAGTCGCGCAGCAAGGTTGATTGTTCCCGGTAGCCCTTGCCATCAGTGTGGCGAGATTTGGCCCAAGAAATATTTAAATGAGTTTTTGCACGGGTCATTGCAACATATAAAAGTCGTCGTTCTTCATTGAACTCAGCGGCTGTCGCTGCGTGAGAAATTGGCAACAAGCCTTCGCTTACTCCTGCCACGAAAACCGCTTCCCATTCAAGGCCCTTTGACGCGTGGATCGATGCCAGAGTTACCGCATTTGCACTGGGAGCGAATTCCATCTCACTTCGTAGATCCAAGGACTTTACAAAGTCTGGAAGTTGCACTGTTGCATCTTTAGCTTGAAGTTCATCAGCTAAGTCCACAATCGTATTTAGCGATTCCCAAGTTTCTCTAGCGGCTCTTCCACTTTCTGGTGCTTGAGATTTCCAACCCACGGATCCCAAGATATCTCGAACTGTTTCTGCCATCGCTTTCGTCCCGGTTACATGTAACCCGGCACGCAGATGCAAAAGGGCATTTTTCACTTCGCCACGCTCAAAGAATCTCTCGGCACCTCGTAACGAGATTGGCACACCTAGTGCACTTAGTTCTGCTTCGAAGATTTCGGACTGACTATTGATTCGATACAAGACGGAAATATCTCTTGGTGCGATTCCCTTGGAAATCAGTTCCAAAATCTGCTTGCCAATTAACTTAGCTTCTTCTTCATCGTTTGCATAAGAGGTCACTGTTACGGCCGGACCCTTCCCGCGCTGTGAAACCAACCGGACTGGACTAGTTGCATCCTTTGCCAGTACTTGGTTAGCCACTGCAATAATCGGTTCAGTGCTTCGGTAAGAGTGGCTCAACTGAAAATCTTGAGTCCGAGCAAAATGTGATTTGAAGTCGATTAAATACTTCGAGGTTGCACCCGAAAATGAATAAATAGTCTGAGCTGGATCTCCCACAACACATACGTCATCGCGATCACCTAGCCAAAGACTTAACAATTCAAATTGAACTGGGCTAACATCCTGAAACTCATCGACTGTGAAGTGGCGATATTGCTTTCGCACTGCGCCTGCCATCTCCGGGTAGTTTTCCATCATGGCAGTTGTTAGAAGTAATACATCTTCAAAATCCATAGCGTGTGCCTCGTCAAGGCGAGATAGATATGCCTCGAAAACTTTTGACACCTTTTCAATTGTTAGATCTCCACTTAAATCTCGCCTAACTTCAACAGCTTTTTCCCGGTAAGAATCCGGCGAAAGAATGTTTACTTTTGCCCATTCAATCTCTGCGGCTAAATCTCGAATTGAATCTTTGTCATTTGCTACTCGACAAAGCGTTGCCGCATCCGCCACAAATCGAAACTTGCTTGGCATTAAGTCTGGAAGGCTGGAATTAAAAAATTGAGGATAAAAGAATCTAAGTTGACGTAACGCGGCGCTGTGAAAAGTTCGAACCTGGACACCTGCGACACCAAGTTGTCCCAGTCGATTCCGGAGCTCGCCGGCTGCTCTGGTTGTAAACGTGACAGCTAAAGTTTGGCTTGGATCATGAACGCCGCTGGCTACTGCGTGCGCAATTCGGTGTGTGATAGTTCGAGTCTTGCCCGTGCCGGCTCCGGCGAATATCGCGACTGGTCCCGAAACGCATTCAGCCGCAGCGCGTTGCTGGTCATCGAGGGCATCAAGAATTTCGGGCACTGCCCTATTGTGCCAAGCCCCTATGACAACTCCAGAGGGCCAC
>CAIYGJ010000054.1 GCA_903925705.1 uncultured Actinomycetes bacterium
CGATTATGTGCTTGCAGACTATGGAACTGGTGCAATCATGGCCGTGCCTGCGCATGATCAACGAGATCTTGATTTCGCAAAAGCTTTTGATCTACCAATTCGAGTTGTAGTGGAATCCGAAACCGATCCAGCTGTTACCGGTGAAGCCACAGCGGACGATGGCGCGCACGTAAACTCAGGCAATCTAGATGGCCTAGGTAAAGCTGATGCCATCGCAAAGATCATTTCCGAACTTGAAGCCAAGAGCCTTGGTAAGCCGGCAACAAACTATCGCCTTCGCGATTGGTTAATTTCGCGTCAACGCTTCTGGGGAACTCCCATCCCAATCATTCACTGCCCATCTTGCGGCGAAGTCCCGGTTCCTATTGATCAATTGCCAGTCAAGTTGCCAGATGCTGCTGGACTGGACCTGGCACCAAAGGGAACATCACCTCTTGGTGCGGCCGACGAATGGGCGAATGTACCGTGTCCAAAATGTGCTGGACCGGCTCGACGCGATGCCGACACTATGGATACTTTCGTGGATTCATCTTGGTATTACATGCGTTATCTAAATCCAAAACTTGATACTGCGCCGTTTGATCCAGAGGAAGCAAAAAAGTGGCTGCCAGTTGATCAATACGTGGGTGGAGTTACGCACGCAATCCTGCATCTGCTTTACAGTCGCTTCTTTACCAAAGTCATGTTCGACATGGGCATGGTGGATTTTGTTGAACCATTCAAGCGTCTATTGAATCAAGGCATGGTCCAAATGGATGGATCTGCAATGAGCAAGAGTCGTGGCAACTTAGTCAAACTAAGTGAAGAGTTGAATGAGCATGGTGTTGACGCAATTCGCTTAGCCTTGGTTTTCTCTGGTCCACCGGAAGATGACGTCGATTGGGCAGATGTTTCACCAAGTGGTGCCAAGAAGTTCCTTGCCCGTGCTTACCGCTTAGCGGGGGATGTAACGAGTGCACCAGGATGCGACTTTGCCGCCGGTGACCTAGCGCTTCGCAAAGCAACCCATAAAGCACTAAATGATGCCCAGCTCGCGGTTGAAACTTATCGATTCAATGTTGCAGTAGCTCGCACTATGGAACTCGTTAATGTCACCCGCAAGGCAATCGATTCTGGTTGCGGTCCAACTGATCCTGCCGCGCGCGAGGCTACTGAAGCCGTAGCAATCATGCTTTCGTTGGTTGCGCCATACACCGCTGAAGAAATGTGGGATCGTCTTGGCCACCAGCCAGCTATTGCGCTAGCGCCATGGCCGCAGGTTGATCCAAAGCTTCTGGTAGAAGATTCTGTGCAGTGCGTCATTCAAGTAAATGGAAAAATCAAAGAGCGCTTAGAGATTTCACCAAACATCACTGAGGATGAAATGCGGGAATTAGCCATGAGTCAAGCGTCTGTGATTGAAGCGATCGCAGGCCAGAACATCAAAGTTGTTGTAGTTAAGCCGCCAAAGCTAGTCAACATAGTTCTCGGTTAACTCATGTCCGTTGGCATCGTCACTGACTCTACTTGCTATTTGCCGACTGAAGTTGTGGCAGAACTCGGGATTGAAGTGGTTCCGCTTCAGGTAATCAGCAATGGAGTTGCGTTTAATGAAGTTGGTGGCATAACCGTTGACGAGGTCGCCG
>CAIYGJ010000055.1 GCA_903925705.1 uncultured Actinomycetes bacterium
AGTGCTAGATAGTCGCCCTGTTGCTGCAACCATCTGATTGAAGCTGGTGTGAATCCGATCATCGGATTGAACCGCAACAAGCAATCCAGTAACAGTTTGCTTAAGTTTGATCACTTCACGGTATCGAAGCAGCGCAGTAAGTAGTTCATCGTCTGGGAATTTTGCTAATAGTCCCAGCAAAGATTCTGCATCTGTTGTGTAACCGGTCTTAATCTTTTTGGTCTTTGGCAAGCCACGTTCTTCAAAAAGTACTTCTTGCAGTTGCTTAGGTGACCCAAGATTGAATTCGTGCCCTACGGAGTCGTGCGCTTGCTTTACCGCCTGCGCAGCATCAGACTCGAAGTTGGCTTCTAACTTCTTAAGTTCCTTAACATCTACCGCGATTCCGTATGCTTCCATTTCAGCCAGAAGTGGAACTAGTGGCATTTCTACTTGGTGAAAGAGGCTTTCGCCGCCACGCTTTTGTAATTCAAGTTTCAGAAATTCACTCAGGTCCAAAGTTGCTCGAGCGGCCATAGCCAAAGCCTCTCCGGAAATTTCAAGTGAAGAATCAAGTGAGAGTTGCGCACTTGCTTCGGATGAACCCGCATCAAGTGACTTTCCCAAATAGCGCATAACCAAATCGGCTAACTCGAAGTTTCTGCCACCAGGTGACACTAGATACGAGGCGATCGCGGTGTCGAACGTAACGCCGTTCAGTGGGGTTCCCATGGCATTGAATGCCAGCATCGAACCTTTTGCGTCGTGCAAGATCTTTTCTGACGGACTTGCCAGCCAGTTAGCAAGCGTTTCGCCGCCGTCGCTTGCAGCACACCAAACTGATTCGCCTGAACCGCTTACGAAAGCAAGGGCTTCGATGTGTCCAGATCCACTACCCCAATGACCGTTAGTCGCTAAGGCAACTGGTGAACCAGCCGCTTTAAGCCACTTGCCAAGTTCTAATTCAGTTACCTTTTTGGTGACAACTTCAAAGCCTTCGCTTGTTGAATCAATTTCGCTCGCTTTTTCCGTTGCTTTACTTGATCCCTTGCTTGGCTTTGTGGCGTCGGACGGTGCCGCCTTGGCATTCGTTACAGAGGCACCGGATTCCTTCCCGCTTGGCCAAGCCGCAAATAGTCTTGGACGCAGCGCGGAGAACTCAAGTGCATCTAGGGTTGCGTGAACCACGCTGGCGTCATAATCACGCTTTAAATAGCTATCAATGGCTTGATCCACTGGTGCATCTTCAACGAGTCGGTTTAATTCGTAATTTAGCTTTACTTGATCAACGTGTGCCCGCAGCGCTTCACCAACTTTGCCACCGATTGAGTCAGCAACTGCAAGTATCTTTTCAAGTTCGCCATACTCCGCAATCCACTTCGCCGCAGTCTTAGGCCCGACGCCAGGAACCCCGGGTAAATTGTCGCTGCTTTCACCTACAAGAGCGGCCAGCGTTCGATACTGCTTCGGTGTTACGCCATACTTTTCGAACACCGCATCTGGTGTCATGTGAACTAAGTCGGACATACCCTTTCGGGGATAAAGAATTGTTACTCGTTCATCAATCAACTGGAATGAGTCCCGATCACCACTGACAATCTGTACTGGGAAATCACAGCTCTTGGCTAATGTAGCCAAAATGTCATCAGCTTCGAATCCGTCGGCCGTCACCACTGAAATGTTTAGAGATTCGAGTACCTGTTTGATCAGTTCGACTTGACCTTTGAATTCAGGTGGAGACTTTGCTCTAGTGGCTTTGTAATCCGGATATCTTTCGCTTCGGAAGGTTTGTCTAGAAACGTCAAAGGCGACTACTAAATGTGAAGGCTTCTGATCCTTAAGAACATTGACCAACATCGACACAAAGCCGTAAACCGCGTTGGTGTGCTGGCCTGAGCTGGTGGCAAAGTTTTCAACTGGCAGCCCATGAAACGCTCGATAGGCAAGCGAGTGGCCGTCCAAAATGAGAAACTTAGAAGTAGCAACCACGTATTGATCCTAGAGGGGTACCCATGAGCTCGAACCAAGAGAACCAAGCCGACGGCATAGCAATCGGCGCTATGGCGCAACGAATGGGAATAACCGTTACTTTTGCTACTGCAAACAAGGTAGTTGGCCATATGCCGGTCGAAGGTAATACTCAACCGTTTGGACTACTTAATGGCGGTGCCTCGATGGCGTTAGCGGAAACTTTGGGATCAGTTGGTGCTCACTTACATGCTGGTCCGACCCGCAGTGTGGTTGGAATCGACATCAATGGCACACACCACCGCAGTGCCACCAGCGGACAGGTAACTGGAACCGCTACCCCATTAAGTCTGGGCCGCACTATTGCCGTTTACGAAATCGTAATTACCGACGAACGAGATAAGAGAATCTGCACAGCACGCTTAACTTGCCTATTGCGAGATCTTCCTTAGATCCTTAATTTGCTAAACCTTGTGAGAGAGTGAGTTCATGTTTATTGGATCTGGCACGGTCATCAACATAGTCGCGGTGTTGATTGGCTCCACCTTAGGTGTCTTTATTGCGCACAGGCTAAACGAAAAGATTAGAGATGTTGTGACCGACGGTCTCGGCTTGGTTACTGGCATGATTGCCGTACTCACCTGTTCTTCAATCACTAATCCACTTCTTGGTGAAACCTTGGGCGCTGGTTGGCCGGTTTTGATTGTGTTAGCAAGTGTCGTGGTAGGCGGAATGCTGGGCACAGCTATGCAAATCGAAGAGAGACTTGAACGTGCTGGTGATCGACTCAAGAATAAGTTTTCAAACGATGGCTCATCAAAATTTACCGAAGGATTCGTCGCGGCGTCACTATTGTTTTGTGTTGGCGCTATGTCAGTACTTGGTCCAATCACTGACGGCTTGGGTGGCGGAAACGAGATTCTGGTACTTAAGTCGACTTTGGACTTTTTTGCATCCATAGCCTTTGCCTCTGTGTTTGGTTGGGGCGTAGCGGTCTCGGCAGTTACTATCTTGGTATTCCAGGGCAGTCTCACGGCCTTGGGTTACGCTCTGGGCAACTTCATGTCAGAAGTTCAAGTTTTGATGCTTACCGCTACGGGTGGTCTGCTAATCCTGGGAATTGCACTTCGCCTCCTAAATGTTAGGCAAATTCCCGTTGGAAACATGTTGCCCGCTCTAGTTATTGCGCCGCTTTTGACAATGTTGATTGCCTAATTTTTGGCAATTAAAAAAGACCCCGCGATAACGGGGTCTTTTTTAATGAAATATTAACCGCCCAGGTAAGCCTGTGCGATAGCGGGATCGTCAGCCAGCTTGGAGCCATCGCCCTCAAGCTTTAGGTGACCTGATTCAAGAACGTAAGCGTAATCTGCGATACGTAACGCGGCTAAAGCATTCTGTTCTACCAAAAGAATAGTCACACCAGATTTACGGATTTGTTCGATAGTTTCAAAAATTAGGTCAACCAGCACTGGGGCTAGTCCCATCGAAGGCTCATCCAAAATAAGTAGCTTTGGATTACCCATTAACGCACGACCAACAGCAAGCATCTGCTGCTCACCACCGGACATAGTTCCAGCTTTTTGATTTATGCGCTCTTGTAAACGTGGGAATAGATCTAAAACATGATCTCGAGTTTCCTTGACGGCAGGTGCGTCCTTACGTAAGTAAGCACCCAGGTCCAAATTCTCATCCACAGTCATCTTAGGGAAAATGCGGCGACCTTCAGGTGAGTGGCAAATTCCCTTGGCTACGATTTCGTGACCAGCAATGCCGTCGATCTTTTCGCCGAGAAAATCAATGCTTCCAGATTTAGGCTTAAGCAGACCACTAATAGTTCGAAGCGTTGTCGACTTGCCAGCACCATTAGAACCAATAAGTGAAACGATCTCGCCTTCGCGAACCTCAAGAGTTAGACCTTTAACGGCCGTGATCGCGCCGTAACCAACTGTTAAGTCATTGATCTTGAGCATTGCAGGAGTGTTTAAACGTGCCATTACTTGCTCGCCTCCGATCCGCTCTTG
>CAIYGJ010000056.1 GCA_903925705.1 uncultured Actinomycetes bacterium
AGATGAGCGAACTTCGCCAAGTGCGGGCGCGACTCCAACTGTGCCGTGCATTGGATCTAATGGCAATGCGGCTGTGAACTTAGTGTCAGCTGCTGCGTATCTAACTAAGCGCTCAGTTAAGTCCAATTCATAAATCCAAGTTCGTTCTAAAAGTGCGGGTTGCAAAGTTGCAGTTGTCGGCGTTGAAGTAAGCGCGCCAAAGAATGGCACAGTCGTACTAACGCCCCAAACTTCACGAGGTTCAATAGAAATGAAGTGAACCGCCAAGGTGTCACCTGGCTCGGCACCTTCAACATAAAACGGTCCGGTTTGTGGATTTAGAAACCTAGGATCACAAACTTGTGTGGACATATCACTGGGAGTTTTAACGCGACCACCAAAGCAGTCAAACGACCAAGAGTCGATTATGGTGCCTGGCTTTACGCTGACCACGCCTTCACGTCCGCCAAAAGTAAACGTATGAGTTGCTGGATCAGCATCTTCATCTGGCGCCCAATTGCAAATCTCTAGTGTCATGCCCTTATTCTTGTCGATTTAGTCGAGCAATTCCCTATGGTTTAAGAAGTCTTTAAAAATGAAATTGGGCACCAGCAATGCTGATGCCCAATTTCATTTGTTTGTACGTTATGCGCGCTCGTGAGCTTCCTCAAGAGTTGTGCGGCCAATTTCTTCGTAGATTTCTGGATGCTTTGACTTAACCCATAGGGCATACAGCAAACCGAAGATCAAAGTTCCTGCAATTTCATACGGCAGGTACTTAACCATCAAAGAGTTTGACTGGTATCCGGCGGCAAAGCCAGAGGCAACTGCAGCGAACAGAAGAACTAAGGCGTAGATCATGCCTGCTGCACCAACTAGTGGAGCAATCAAGGTAGTTAGAACATTGCCCTTGTGCTTCTTCTTACCCCAGAAGTAACCGACAACTGCAAATGAGCAGATTACCTGAACGACCAGAATAAACGCAGTTCCAACAAGTGACGGAACAGTGTAGATAACACCGTATGGCAACAAGTTAGGGTCTGAGGTTGCGCCTGCAACGGCTGGATCTGAAGTCCAAGCAGTTGAGAAGGTTGCAAACAATAGAACCATAACGATGTTGAGTACGGTAACTACCGAAGATGCCACAGCTGGAGACTGGTGCTTGTGATGAGTGCTTGCTAGACGCGAACGGATTCCAGCAAATGGAAGTTCGCGGCCAAGTGCAAATACGTAACGTGAAGCGGCATTGTGGAATGCCATCGCACAAGCAAATGAACCAACTACCAAAAGTACTCGGTAAGTACTTTCTGCAAGCGAACCTAGGTTTGCTGCAACTGGGATTAACCAAAGATCAACTGGGTTACCAGTAGATCCGGAAGCAACTTCCACAGAAGTCTTTGCACCGTTTGCGACAACGGCCATCCAGGAAACGAATGTGTAGAACACACCAAGTCCGATAACGGCGATCATTGTGGCGCGAGGAATTACGTGCTTTGGATCTTTGGACTCTTCACCGTATGTAGCAGTGGTTTCAAAACCAATCCAGGACCAGAATGCGAAGAAGATACCAAGTGCTGCAGTACCAGCTGCAACGCTAGAACCAAAAGCACCAGCTTCAAGATTATTGAATGCGGCCATTGGCGAAATAGTTTCAGAAACCATAAAGCCATCAGGTCCACCTTTAACTGCGACGCTGATTCCGAAAGCTGCAAGGAGTAGGACTTCACAAACAAGCGTGACTCCGAGCACTGCTGCTGCAACAGTGATATCAAAGTAAGTCAAAACCCAAATCAGGATCATGCCAGCAATAGCGATGATCAACCAATTGATGTCAATGCCAGCCATTGAACTTAAGGTGTTTGAAGCAAAGAACGCGAAACCACCAATTAAGGTGCCTTCGAAAAGAATGTACGAAATGGTAGCAAGTAGACCTGCCGCCATACCCCAAACTTGTCCAAGACCTTGAGAGATGAATCCGTAAAAGGCACCAGCAGTTGTAACGTGCTTCGCCATAGCAGAGAACCCGATTGCGAAAATCGATAGAACGATTGTTGCAAATAGGAAACCTGCAGGAGCGCCGATTCCATTACCCCAACCAACACCAACTGGCATGTTGAAGCTCATTGCAGTAATTGGCGCAGCGTTAGCTACCGCCATAAACAAAACAGCGGTTAATCCAATCGCGCCTTTGCGAAGGCCTTTTTGGCTTTCGTTATTTGTCGACATGCATTCGACCCTTTCGTTGTAACACCGGGAAGTTCCCGACATTTCTCACTTGGTATTGATCAGTTGCGGGTGACCTGAGTCACACGATTGACTCGACCTTGCCAGATAACGAACCCAAGTACAACGAAATTTGCATAGTTTCCTCAACTTTTTTGGTTAACAAAGTTTCGATTTTGGTCTAAAAATCAAAGAATTAATACGCAAATCGGACATACTTGTCAGTAAATGCCCATTTTTATACGGTTTTGAGTGTTAAACCAAAATTCAACCAAAAGTTGCTAAAAGGTATGGTCATTTGGTCTAATTTTGTGTAATCATTGGTTTACCAAGTCATCGCGCGGATAGCGCACAAGATTGAGAAAGGGTTCGGGATGACACAGGAAGACACAGCGGCACCTGAATTCGACTACGGCTTATTCTCATACGACTCCAAAGAGCAGATGCTGGAGAAGTCAAAAGAATTTTGGAATCCAGGCAAAACCCAATTCTGGATTGACTCGGGTGTACCACTTGTAATTGACCGACGTGAAGAGTATTTCATTTACGACATGTCGGGTAAGCGTTTAATTGATGCGCATCTAAATGGTGGAACTTACAACCTTGGTCATAGAAACCCTGAAGTTGTTCAAGCCGTAACAATGGCAATGCAGCATTTTGATATTGGTAACCACCACTTCCCATCGCTGGCCCGGACTGCGCTGGCTGAAGCTTTAATCAAAACTGCACCTGCTGGATTAAGCAAAGTTATTTACGGCTCCGGTGGCGGCGAGGCAATTGACATTGCTCTCAAGACAGCACGTCACGCAACACAGAAGCGAAAGATTGTTTCCATCATTAAGGCTTACCACGGTCACACGGGATTAGCTGTTGGAACTGGTGATGATCGGTTCTCAAAGCTATTTCTTTCGGATCGCCCAGAAGAATTTCCACATGTTCCGTTTAATGATTTAGAAGCTATGGAAGACGCGCTTCGCGATCGAGATGTCGCTGCGGTAATTATGGAAACCATTCCAGCAACATATGGTTTCCCGCTTCCGAATCCTGGTTACTTAGAGGCCGTTAAGAAGCTTTGCGAAAAGTATGACGCTCTTTACATTGCAGATGAAGTGCAAACCGGTTTGATGCGCACTGGCGAACTTTGGGGTATTACCAAGCATGGAATCACTCCGGATATCCTTGTTACTGGCAAGGGAATTTCAGGCGGCCTTTATCCGATTGCTGCAGTACTTGCCACCGAGAAAGCAGCTGGCTGGCTTAACGAAGATGGCTTCGGTCATATTTCAACTTTCGGCGGTGCCGAACTTGGTTGTATCGCAGCATTAAAGACCCTTGAGATTTGCTCCAGAGAAGAAACCCGCTCCATGGTTCACTACATTGCCGATTATGTGGGCCAGCGTTTAGCTGCAGTTCAGGCTACTTACCCGGATTGGTTTGTGGGCATTCGTCAAAACGGAGTAATCCTGGGCTTGGAGTTTGCTCACCCACAAGGTGCTAAGTACGTAATGCGTCACCTTTACGAAAATGGTGTTTGGGCAATCTTCTCAACACTTGATCCTCGGGTACTTCAGTACAAGCCAGGTATTTTGTTGAAGCCTGAAGTTGCCGAAGAAATGCTCGATAGAACTGAATTGGCAATCGGAAAAGCGTATGCCGAAATCCGTAACGAGCGCAGGTCAGCATGAGCGAAATGACTTTTGAACCGTTAATGGTTGAACCAGCTGGTGTTCCACGCGGTCGCGCAATGGTGGAACGCGCTGATTGGGCCGCCCGGGCCTACGCCAAATACGACATCGCAACGGTCAACCGCATTATTGACGCAGCTGCATCAGCTTTGGCAACAAGAGCGCAAGAATTCGCGCGCGATGCCGTTTCTGAAACTGGGTTTGGTGTTGTTGAACATAAAGTTCTAAAGAACATTGCTTGCTCAACCGGAATCGTCGAAACTTACCGCGGCCAAGATTTTGTTTCACCCGAGATTGATGAAGTAAACAAAATTGTTGCGATCCCTCGTCCTGCTGGTGTGATTTTGGCACTGACGCCGTCTACTAATCCAGTTGCTACGGTTTCATTCAAAATTATTTTGGCCTTAATGACGCGCAACTCAATCATCATTAGCCCGCACCCAATGGCAAAGAAAGTTTGCGTTGCTGCCGCTAAAGCTATGGCAGAAGCAGCAGTTGCTGCTGGCGCGCCAGATGGCATCATCCAAATTGTTGAAGACCCTTCAATTCCACTTATCAACGCATTGATGACTGATGAAAGAACTGACGTAATTGTTGCAACCGGTGGCACACCTGTTGTTCGTTCGGCTTATCGAAGTGGAAATCCTGCAATTGGCGTTGGACCTGGAAATGTTCCAGTTTTAGTTGACGCAACTGCGGACTTGGCTAAAGCCGCAGTTCGAATTATTGAAAGTAAGGCATTCGATAACTCAATTCTTTGCACCAATGAAAGTGTTGTAATTGCAGAAGAAGCGATTGCCGACAAATTACTCGCAGCGTTTACTCGCGAAGGTGCATATGTATTGAAAGATGAAGAACGCGATGCCGTGCGCAACACCGTTTTTCCAGAAGGTCACTTCAACATCAAAATGGTTGGCAAAGATGCTACGTGGATTGCAGAGCAAGCTGGAATAAAAGTTCCAGCCAAAACTAGAGTTTTAGTTGCACCATTTGATCTAGTAGTACCTGAAGAACCGTTAGCTCACGAAAAATTGTGCCCAGTCCTAGGTTTTGTTCGAGTACCAACTGCGACTCGGGGAATCGACATTGCTAGAGCGATCTTGCGCATTACAGGCGCTGGACATTCAGCTGCGATCCACAGTTCAAACCCTGAATTAATCATGATGTTTAGTGCAGCAGTTCCCGTGCTACGAGTATCCGTGAATGTCGGTAATAGCCTTGGCGCTTCTGGAATTCAAACCAATTTAGCTCCAACGATGACAATCGGAACTGGTTTTGCCGGTCGATCTTCGGTTGGTGAAAATTTGCAGCCAAAGCATTTGATTAACTACACCCGCCTGGCATACAACGCGGATGCGCGTGAAGTAATGCCATCCTTTGCAGGACTGAATCCTTGGGCTAGCCCAACTGGCCCAGTTCCTTCTTATCCGGTTGCCTCAAATGAAGAAAACTACGGAGCTGGAAATTCCTACAGTCATCGTGAGCCGATAACTCAAGATGTTGCTGAATTAAGAGACGAAATCCGCAAGTTGATCGTCGAAGAACTTCATGCATTGATCAAGAACTAATCAGAGAAGAGATACAAATGGCAGAGCTACGGTCGTTCATCTACATCGACCAAATGCAACCTCAAACCATGTGCTACCTAGGTTCATGGGTTAAGGGTGCTTTGCCACGCGCAAACATGGCCGCCCAAGTTATTGAAGTAGCACCAGGTTTAGACATCGAGGCTCTGACTGATGTTGCACTCAAGCATGCAAACGTCCAAGCCGGAATTTTGTTCGTAGAACGAACCTTTGGTTACTTGGAAATCCATGGTCCAACTGAAGAAGTTAGGGCAGCTGGGCAAGCAGTTTTGGCAGCACTTGGTACTTCAGAGTCGGAAGCAACTAAGCCGAAAATCCTAGCTTCCCGAGTAGTTCCTTCAGTTGACCAGCAACATGCCTTCCTTATAAATAGGAACAAAGTTGGTTCGATGATTTTGCCTGGTGAATCTTTGTACATTTTGGAAGTTCAGCCAGCGTCCTACGCGATCTTGGCAACTAATGAAGCAGAAAAGGCAACTGATATCAAAGTTGTTGACTATCGAATGATTGGTGCTACCGGTCGGGTTTATTTGTCTGGCAAAGAAGCCAATATTCGTGCCGCAGCTGAAGTTGCCGAAAGAGTTTTGAGTGAGCGTTGATGTCTACAGACAATGAAATACTTCGCTCGCTCGTGCGGGAAGCATTACGCGACGCCCTAGGTGGTGCAAGCGGGGCATCGGAAATTGCTAAAGCTTTATCCGGAAACTCTATGCCTTCTCAGAAACCTGCTCAGGTTGTCGAATTGGTCTCCTTAACGAGTGATGCTCAAGTGCAATCATTCGTGCACCGAATTCTTGATTTAGCTGCAGATGGAAAAACTTTGCGTGCATTGCGCCAAGGTGAATTAGTTTTTCAGTTAACTGAGCAATCCAAAGCGAGTGTCGCTGAAACCTCTGGAACTACTCGTGTTGAAAAAGGTGCCGTCACCGAATCAACAATCAGAAAAGCTGCCGAATCCGGATCAACTTTGATCGTGGGTCGCAAAGTTGTCGTTACTTCTTTAGCGCGCGATAAAGCGCGTGACTTAGGAGTAACGATCATTAGAGAAAGTCAACAAGATAATCAGAAGGGATCGGTGATGCGCTGATGTTAAAAGCGCGAGTCATCGGCAATGTATGGGCGACGCGTCGTCTAACCGAGATTCCCAATGGGGCCTTTCTCGAACTCGAAGTTG
>CAIYGJ010000057.1 GCA_903925705.1 uncultured Actinomycetes bacterium
AGTTGTTAAGGCAATTCAGGATCAGGCTGGCAAGCTAACGACTATTGCGCCACAGCACGCAAACGATATGCGCGGTGAAGCTGCAAAGCGGATTGCTGATTTAGCACCTGATCACATGAATAAAGTTTTCTTCACCAATGGTGGAGCGGATGCAGTTGAGAATGCAATCCGCATGGCACGCATTCACACCCGCAAGCACAAAGTACTTTCGTTCTACCGTTCGTACCACGGCAACACTGGTTCTTCTATCAATGCAACTGGTGATCCGCGTCGTTGGCCAAATGAATTCTCCGCCGGTCACGTTCATTTCTTTGGTCCTCATCTTTACCGTTCAAGTTTTTGGTCAGAAACTCAAGAACAAGAAACTGAACGAGCCCTAGCTCATCTTGCAGAAGTAATTAAGTACGAAGGCCCAAACACAATTGGTGCTTTGATCATTGAAACGGTAGTAGGAACGGCCGGTGTATTGATTCCACCTCCGGGTTACCTTGAAGGTGTTCGCAAACTTTGCACCGAAAACGGAATCGTTTTGATTCTTGATGAAGTTATGGCTGGCTTTGGTCGCACCGGTGAATGGTTTGCATTCGATGCATTTGATGTGAAGCCTGACTTGTTTGTATTCGCTAAGGGTTCAAACAGTGGTTATGTTCCTGTCGGTGGCGTTGTAATCAGCGATGACATTGCAGCAACATTCGACAGCCAAGTTTTCCCAGGTGGATTAACTTACTCAGGACACCCATTGGCTGCCGCATCAATCGTGGCAACTATCGATGTCATGAAGGAAGAAAAGATTGTCGAAAATGCCAAGCACATTGGCGAGACAATTCTTGGTCCAGGACTTAAGGACTTGGCAGAGCGCCACAAGATCATCGGTGAAGCTCGCGGTAAGGGTGTCTTCTGGGCACTAGACCTTGTTAAGGATCGCGAAACCAAGGAAATGCTGGCGCCTTACGGTGGAACATCTCCTGCAATGGGTGAACTCGTAGCGTCAGCGAAGAAGCATGGCTTGATGCCATTCACGAACTACAATCGTTGGCACATTGTTCCGCCTTGCACGGTTTCGGAAACCGAAGCCAAGGAAGGTCTTGCAATTTTGGACGAAGTCTTTGCTGGCCTTGGTAAGTACTACGAAGGCAAGTAAGTCTTAAGGAAAATCCCGAACCTAGTGAAAATCTAGGTTCGGGATTTTTTTGTTGTGCAAACACGCAATAGGCTTAGGAAAGTGTTAATCCTGGTTATTGGTCAAGGTGCACGAGAGCACGCCATAACCCACACTCTGCTGCAAGATTCAAACGTAGAAGTTGTTTGTGCTCCCGGAAATCCTGGAATTGCCGCCATCGCACAGATTGACGCAGTTGATATAAGTGACAATTCTTGCGTTGTTGAGTTAGCAAAAAAACACAAACCAGATCTTGTAGTTATTGGTCCAGAAGCACCTTTGGTTGCTGGAGTCTGCGATGAACTTCGAAGTGCAGGCTTTGTAGTCTTTGGTCCGAGCAAAGCTGCGGCTGCACTAGAAGGCAGTAAAGCTTTTGCCAAAGAAATCATGCAAGCTGCTGGCGTGCCAACTGCGGACAGTAAGTATTGCCAGACTGTGCCTGAGGCCAGAGCGGCACTTGAATTGTTTGGCGCACCTTATGTAGTTAAAGATGATGGCTTAGCAGCTGGCAAAGGTGTCGTAGTTACAGATGACTTTGATGCTGCAGTTGCTCATGCGTTGGCTTGTATTGATAGTCGCGATGGCGGCGCAGTTGTAATCGAAGAATTTCTCGACGGCCCAGAAGTTAGTTTGTTTGGAGTAAGTGATGGCATTACCATCGTGCCGCTTACTCCAGCTCAAGATTTCAAACGTGTGGGCAACAACGACGAAGGTCCGAACACTGGTGGCATGGGCGCGTACTCACCGCTACCTTGGGCGCCAAAAGATTTCGTCGCCGAAGTGACAAAGAATGTTTTGCAGCCGATGGTTGACGAAATGAATCGTCGAGGTATTCCATTCCAAGGTTTACTTTTTGCTGGACTTGCTGTGACGAGTCGAGGAGTGCGAGTAATTGAATTCAATGCTCGCTTTGGTGATCCGGAAACTCAAGTTGTGCTCGCGCGCCATAACTCTTCCCTAAGTGAATTATTGTTGGCAGCAGCGACTGGAAAACTTTCAAGCTTTCCTGAACTTGAATGGAAATCAGAATCAGCTGTCACTGTAGTAATGGCAGCCAATGGTTATCCAGAATCACCCATCTCAGGCGCAGTCATATCTGGGATCGATCATGCTCAGGAACAGGGAACCGTTGTTTATCATGCTGGTACAAAAACCAATGATGCTGGCGAATTGCTAGTAAACGGTGGTCGAGTTTTGAGCGTTACCGCATTGGGATCGGATTTGGCTGTGGCACGTAGCCAGGCATACGCCGGAGTTGAGAGAATTGAATTCGACGGCGAACATCACCGCTCGGATATTGCGCTGAAGGCAGCGCTTGGTGAGATCAGATTGGGAGATCACAATTGAGTAAGCCAAATATTCCAAATGTTCTTGCCGGACGTTATGCCTCGACTTCAATGGCACAAATCTGGTCGCCTACAAACAAGATTGTGCTGGAGCGTCAGCTTTGGATTGCGGTACTTCGCGCTCAAAAAGATCTTGGTATCGAAGTTCCTGAAGGCGTTATCGAAGCATACGAAGCAGTTATTTCGAAAGTCGATTTAGCCAGCATTGCAGAGCGGGAGAAAATTTCTCGCCACGATGTTAAGTCTCGAATTGAAGAATTCTGTGAACTAGCAGGTCATGAACACATTCATAAAGGAATGACCAGTCGTGACCTAACTGAAAATGTCGAACAACTTCAGGTTATTGCTGGGCTTAAGTTAATTCGTACCAAAGCAG
>CAIYGJ010000058.1 GCA_903925705.1 uncultured Actinomycetes bacterium
ATGGAGATTTCAAGGAAGCAACGAGCTTTAATGTCAAACCGACGAAAGAGCCCCGTGGCGGAGTCATCGGATGCAGAAAAGGTGCACTGAGCGCGCGGAGGAGCTTAAATATTGTCGCGCGGCGTTTGCAGAGGTACGCTAAGGTCAAGAATCGACTTGTTATTCGCGCTTGATTCAATACCGGCAACTTTTGGTGTAACTCAGGAGCCATTTCTAGTATTTTCAGCGAATGCTTTTGCGCTACTTGGACTGCGGGCTCTCTACTTCTTATTGAAGGGCTTACTAGACAAGCTGATATATCTCTCGCTTGGTCTTTCGGCGATTCTGGTGTTTATCGGACTAAAGCTAATTTTGCTTTATGTCCATGAAGTAAATGAAGCAATCCCAAAGATTCCAACCTCGACTTCTTTGCTAGTAATTGCTGCAATCCTCATAGTTGCCTCAGTAGCAAGTTTTATCAAGACGCGTAAGGATCCAACGGCTCATGCGCACGCTGGCCGAATCACTGATGCACCAAAGGAAGACGCCAACTAACATAGGGATGTGGTTGATCAATTAATCGTTAGAGGCGCTCGTGAGCACAACCTCAAGGATGTAAACATTGACCTTCCAAGAGACTCTCTGATTGTTTTCACTGGACTTTCCGGGTCAGGTAAGTCATCGCTTGCCTTCGACACGATTTTTGCCGAAGGTCAGCGCAGATATGTTGAGTCGCTTTCAGCCTACGCACGGCAGTTTCTTGGTCAGATGGATAAGCCCGATGTCGACTTTATAGAAGGCCTATCTCCGGCTGTTTCAATCGATCAGAAGTCCACTAATCGGAACCCGCGTTCAACTGTAGGAACAATCACTGAGGTTTACGACTACTTACGATTGCTGTTTGCTCGGGCTGGAAGACCGCACTGTCCCGACTGTGGGCGACCGATTGCCCGTCAATCACCGCAACAGATTGTGGATCGCATCCTAGAAATAAGAGAGGGAACTAGATTTCAACTGTTAGCGCCGGTAATTCGGGAACGTAAAGGCGAGTATGCTGAACTATTTCGCAGCCTTCAGTCGCAAGGATTTGCCCGAGCTCGAATAGATGGAGTGGTTTATCCACTTGAAGAGCCACCAACCTTGAAGAAGCAAGAAAAGCACACCATTGAAGTTGTGGTTGATCGTTTGGCCGTTAAGTCTGATGCGGTTAGACGACTTACCGACAGCGTTGAAACAGCATTACGTCTCTCTAGTGGGCTTGTAACACTTGAGTTTGTTGACTTACCAGAAGACGATCCAGAGCGCGAACGTATGTTCAGCGAACATCTAGTGTGCCTTTATGACGGAAATCAATTTGAAGAATTAGAGCCGCGATCCTTTTCGTTCAATTCACCATTTGGCGCGTGCCCAGAATGCACAGGTCTCGGAAACAAAATGGAAGTCGATGAAGATCTTGTAATTCCTAACCCAGATCTGACTTTAGAAGAAGGTGCGATCGATCCTTGGGCATCGGGTCACATATTTGACTACTTCTTTAGATTGACTAAAGCTCTTTCAAATGAATTGGGTTTCGCACTAGATGTTCCTTGGAAGAAATTGCCGGCAAAAGCGCGTGCCGCTTTACTTCATGGAAACGACCATGAAGTTCAGGTCAAATACAAGAATCGATACGGTCGACAGCGGACGTATTCAACTGGCTTTGAAGGCGTAATCCAGTACATCGAGCGCAAGCATCAGGAATCGGAAAGTGATTCCAGCCGCGAAAAGCTTGAGGGTTACATGCGACAAGTGCCTTGTCCAGCCTGTGCTGGAGCGCGATTAAAGCCACTTTCACTCGCGGTAACCCTAAATGACAAGAGCATTGCTCAGATCGCGCAACTTCCGATTGGCGAGTGTGCTGAATTCTTGAAGAAACTTGAACTCTCTGCCAGAGAGCGCGCAATTGCAGATCGGGTCCTTAAGGAAGTAAACGAACGTCTGGCTTTTCTAATTGACGTAGGTCTTGACTATTTGTCGCTTGAACGCTCAGCTGGATCGTTAGCAGGTGGTGAAGCTCAACGCATTCGCCTGGCTACCCAGATTGGTAGCGGTCTTACTGGAGTTCTTTATGTTTTAGATGAGCCAAGTATTGGACTCCACCAACGCGACAATCACAGGCTAATTGAAACTCTGATTCGTCTCCGCGACTTGGGAAACACCTTGATTGTGGTTGAGCATGATGAGGACACAATTCGAACGGCAGACTGGATTGTCGACATTGGTCCAGGTGCTGGCGAGCATGGCGGACACGTGGTTTCGAGTGGATCTTATGAACAACTACTTGCCACCAAGGAATCAATCACCGGTCAGTACTTATCCGGCAAACGGGCAATTGAAGTCCCACAGATCCGTAGACCAGTTGATTCGAGCAGGTTGCTAACTATTCACGGTGCCAAAGAACACAATTTGGCTGACGTTAAAGTTGACATCCCACTTGGCGTTTTTGCAGCGGTCACTGGGGTTTCAGGTTCAGGTAAGTCGACTCTTATTAATGACATCTTGTACAACGTCTTGGCACGTGATCTAAATGGTGCGCGTACCGTTCCAGGTCGCCACAAGAAGATTGATGGCGTTGATCAATTGGACAAAGTTGTGCACGTTGATCAAAGCCCTATTGGTAGGACACCGCGATCTAATCCGGCAACCTACACCGGTGTTTTTGATCACGTTCGAAAACTATTCGCAGAAACACCAGAAGCCAAAATGCGGGGATACCAACAAGGACGCTTCTCCTTTAACGTCAAGGGAGGACGCTGTGAGTCCTGTTCTGGTGATGGCACGCTGAAGATCGAGATGAACTTTTTGCCTGATGTTTATGTACCTTGCGAGGTTTGTCATGGAGCTAGGTACAACAGAGAGACCCTCGAAGTTCACTATAAGAACAAATCAATCAGCGACGTTTTAAACATGCCTGTCGAAGAGGCGCTGGAATTTTTCGCAAGTATTCCAGCAATCTCTAGACATCTGCAGACTTTGGTTGATGTTGGACTTGGTTATGTTCGTCTCGGTCAACCCGCAACTACTTTGAGTGGCGGTGAGGCTCAACGTGTAAAGCTTTCATCAGAACTCCAGAAACGCTCAACTGGTAGAACCGTTTACGTGTTAGATGAACCAACTACCGGCCTGCATTTCGAAGACGTGCGGAAACTACTTATAGTTCTCCATTCGCTGGTAGAAAAAGGCAACACGGTGATTGTTATCGAACACAACTTAGATGTGATCAAAACTGCCGATTGGATAATTGACATGGGTCCTGAGGGCGGCTCTGGTGGTGGCAAAGTTGTTGCCACTGGAACTCCAGAACAAGTAGCCACACACGCAACTAGCCACACCGCAAGATTTTTAAAGCCGCTGCTTGATGTAGATAGTTTAAAAACTTCAAAATCACTGCCGCCGAAAAAGTCGAGTTCGGTAGGAAAAAAAGCGCCAGCTAAAAAATCCACAGCTGGAAAGACTGCAACCAAGTAGCGCTTGTGCAAATTTCGGACAAACCAACAGAAATTCCCACCAGCCCCGGGGTTTATAGATGGCGGGATTCACAAGATCGAGTGATCTACGTAGGTAAGGCAAAAAACTTAAAGAGCAGAATCAATTCCTATTTTGCAAGCGATCTGCACCCTAGAACTCAAACCATGGTGACCACCGCTCGAAGTTTGGATTGGGTTACAGTTCGAACCGAGACAGAGGCCCTGCAGCTCGAATATGCCTGGATTAAAGAATTCGATCCAAATTTTAATGTTAGATATCGCGATGACAAAAGTTATCCGTATCTGGCTCTTTCAACGAACGAAGAGTTCCCAAGAGCCTTTGTTTACCGAGGAGATAAGCGAAAAGGAGTCACATATTTTGGCCCTTATGTGCAAGCTTGGGCAATCCGCGATTCACTGGACCATCTCCTTAGAGTCTTCCCAGTCCGAAGCTGTACTGCAGGTGTTTTTAGAAATGCAAAGGCGGCGGGCAGGCCTTGCTTGCTTGCTCACATCGATCGCTGCAGTGCACCGTGTGTCGGCAAAATTGATGAAACTGACCATCGTGAATTAGTTAAACAATTCATGTCATTCATGTCAGGAAACTCAAAAGAGATAATGACTGACATCGCCCGTCGCATGAGCGAGGCATCCGTTGCCCAAGATTACGAACAAGCTAGTGTGCTTCGAGATGATTTGGCTGCACTGGAGAGAGTACTGGAAAAGAGCGTTGTCGTATTGCCCGATGACACGTTCGCCGACATTGTTGGCTTGCATCATGATGACCTGCAGTCGGCAGTTCAGGTCTTTTCAGTGCGCAGTGGACGAATTGTGGGTCAGCGCGGATTCATAATGGAAAACCCGGTTGATGCAACAAGTGAGTCACTAATGACAGATGCCTTGATGCACATTTATGCGTCAGCCACCAAGGAAGAGATTCCAACTGAAGTTCTCGTAAGCCATGAACCAGAAAGTGCAATCAGTTTGGCGGAACTTTTGGGTTCTATCCGCGAGGCCCAAATTAGTGTGCGCGTTCCAGCAAGAGGCGATAAAAAGATTTTGATGGATACCGTTCTAGTGAATGCCGGACAAGCACTTGGTTTGCACAAAACGAAACGCTCAACTGATTTAGTAACTCGGAGTAAAGCGTTAGCGGAAATCCAAGAAGCACTCGGACTACCGGATGCTCCGCTGCGAATTGAATGCATTGACGTTTCTCATATCTCAGGAACCAACGTTGTCGCATCACTTGTGGTGTTTGAAGACGGAATTCCTAAGAAGAAGGACTATCGCCAATTCATTATCGAAGATCCTCGTGATGACACAGCATCTATTGCTCAGGTAGTTGCACGTAGATTTAGGGAACACGATGAAAAGCGCCCTTACCGTCCAAATCTTTTAGTTATTGACGGAGGTCTGCCACAAGTTAATGCGGCTGCTAAGGCCTTGGAAATTGCTGGGGTAGGAAACATGCATGTAGTTGGGCTTGCAAAGCGCATGGAAGAGATTTGGAAACCAGGAGCCACATTTCCCGTAATTCTTCCGCGTAGCAGTGAGGCACTATTCATGCTGCAACGAGTAAGAGATGAAGCCCACCGATTTGCGATCACATTGCATAGAAATCGCAGGTCCAAAGGAATGGTCGATAGCGTGCTTGATGACGTTCCAGGCCTTGGACCGGTCAAGAAGAAGGCGTTACTGGCACATTTTGGCTCACTCAAAAAGGTGGCAGCTGCCGCTGTTTCAGATCTTGCCGAGGTGCCGGGAATTGGCCCCGCACAAGCAGAGCAAATCTGGCAGTTTTTGAATATGGAAAATGCCTGCGAAGTGGCAGTCAATACAGCCACAGGCGAGATAATTGACTCGTGAGTGAGACCCAAATCGACGTCATTTTAGTTACCGGTATGTCTGGTGCCGGAAGATCAACAGCCACCAGCGCACTAGAAGACATCGGTTGGTTCGTCGTCGATAACCTGCCTCCAACTTTGATGACAAGCGTCGTGGACCACGTGGCTCAGAGGACTGGTTCGAAAAAGGTTGCGGTAGTGGCAGATGTACGTGGCGGACAACTTTTTGAAGAGCTACGAGAATCCTTGAGTGCTATTAAGGAAGCGGGTCATGACTTGCGAGTGCTATTTCTTGAGGCGGGTGATGAGGCTCTCGTTAGGAGATATGAGTCTTCTCGTCGACCGCATCCGTTGCAGCGTGACGATAATTTGCTAGGTGCCGTGCAACGGGAACGCAAATTACTAAGTGATTTGCGAGCGGATGCTGACATTGTTATCGATACGAGTAATTTGAATGTTCATGATTTGCGCAGATCAATTGAAGCATCATTTGGTGATGATGACCATGTTGCGCTACGTGCCACAGTTATGTCATTTGGATTTAAGTACGGAATCCCAGTTGATGCGGATTTAGTGGCAGATTTACGTTTCCTGCCTAATCCATACTGGGATCCGAATTTGAAGGAGCTAACTGGCTTAGATGCAGCGGTAAACGATTATGTAGTTGCCTCAGATCAAGCTCAAGAGTTTCTTACCAAGTATGCAGAACTAATCGATCTTGTCGAAGAAGGATACTTGCGCGAAGGAAAACGATTTGTCACTATCGCAATGGGTTGTACCGGTGGAAAGCATCGAAGTGTTGCAATGGCTGAAAATCTTTCTGCCAGGCTAGTTAAGTCTGGCGTCGAGGTCCGAGTGGTTCATCGCGACCTGGGACGCGAATAGATGCCCGGCGCACCAAGCCGCCAAGTTGACGTTGTAGCACTTGGTGGCGGCCACGGTTTAGCAGCAAGTCTGCAGGCCTTGCGTCGAGTCACGCCACATCTGACTGCAGTCGTAGGCGTCAGCGATGATGGGGGCAGCAGTGGTCGATTGCGAGAAGAATTTGGAATCGTGCCACCAGGTGATTTACGGATGGCATTGGCCGCACTATGCGGTGACGATACTTGGGGTTCGACCTGGGCAAGGGTCTTGCAGCATAGGTTTGCATCTAGTGGTGAACTGAACGGACACTCGCTTGGCAATTTATTGATCACCGCTCTTTGGGAAGAAACCGATGATTTGGTCGAAGGACTCGATTGGGTTGCAAGATTGCTCGATGCCAAGGGAAGAGTCTTACCTCTGTGCGTAGAACCACTAGAAATTTTTGCTGATGTATTGACTGCTGACGGCAAGAATGAAGAAGTTCGAGGTCAGGTTCAGGTAGCTACCACTTCGCACAAAATTCAAACGATCGGCCTAGAGCCAAAGAATCCAGCGGTTTGCGAACAAGCAATTGCAGCCGTTAGAAATGCAGATTTTGTGGTGCTAGGTCCTGGTTCTTGGTACACCAGCGTTTTGACGCATTTTCAGGTGCCGCAAATGGCTAAGGCGCTGCATGAAACAACCGCATCTAGAGTTCTGGTCGTAAATTTGAGACCACAATCTGGTGAGACCGAAGGCTATTCGGCAGCTAGATATTTGGAAGTTCTTGGAAAAAGTTACCCGGATTTCAGAGTCGACGTTGTCTTGGCAGATATTGATCATGCCGGACATGGCCAGTCTGGTGATAGCCAGTCGCTGGCAAAATTGGCTACGGATTCTGGAGCACAGCTTGTTTTAGCGCCATTGGCTAGGGTCGATGGCCCGTCTGACCAGCATGATCCGGCACTATTAGCCTCGGCGTTCAACTCAATATTCACGCATGGCAGGATAAACCCATGGCAATGACAGCAGCGGTAAAGGACGAACTGAGCCGGTTATCTGTAACTAAAAAATGCTGCCGAAAGGCTGAGGTGTCAGCGCTACTTCGTTTCGCTGGAGGCTTACATATTGTTAGCGGCAAAATCGTCGTCGAGGCAGAGCTTGATACTGGCCAAGCCGCTCGTAGGTTACGACGTGATCTTGCTGAAATTTTCGGCCACGAAAGTGAAGTTTCTGTTCTTTCCGGCGCAGGCATTCGCAAGGGCAGTCGCTATCTCGTTCGAGTAGCTACCGAAGGTGAGCACTTAGCCAAACAGGTTGGACTTGTCGACGGCGGCGGTAGACCAATTCGCGGGTTGCCGCCACACATAGTTTCAGCGAGTCTTTGTGACGCTGAAGCTGCGTGGCGCGGAGCATTCTTAGCTCACGGCTCCCTGACCGAACCAGGTAGATCTTCTTCATTAGAAATTACGTGCCCAGGCCCAGAAGCAGCGCTTGCACTAGTGGGTAGTGCGCGCCGGTTGGGCATTGTGGCCAAAGCACGCGAAGTTCGCGGCGTAGATCGCGTGGTTATTCGCGACGGTGATGCAATCGGTGCATTACTAACACGCATCGGTGCTCATGAGTCAGTCCTGGCTTGGGAAGAACGTCGGATGCGTCGAGAAGTACGCGCGACTGCAAATCGCCTTGCAAATTTTGACGATGCAAATCTTCGTCGTTCGGCTCGTGCTGCAGTTGCTGCTGGAGCTAGGGCGGCAAGAGCGATTGAAATTTTGGGCGACGAAATTCCTACCCATTTACTTGAGGCTGGACAGCTCCGCGTTACCCATCAACAGGCAAGTTTGGAAGAGCTCGGCGCGTTGGCTGACCCACCAATGACTAAGGATGCAATAGCTGGTCGAATCCGCAGATTGCTTGCTATGGCTGACAAGCGGGCCTCTGACTTAGGTATCCCTAACACGGAAGCAGGCCTAACGGCTGATATGCTCGAGCAATAGCAAATGCCGCATCTAAAGGTGCGTTTTGGTCGAAGTTATAGGAGTAATTCACATGACTGTTCGCGTTGGAATTAATGGATTTGGCCGAATTGGTCGCAACTACTTCCGTGCGATTGCGGCAACTGGCGCGGACATCCAGATCGTTGGAATTAACGATTTAACGGATAACAAGACCCTGGCACACCTGCTTAAATACGACTCAATTCTTGGCCGCCTCGGTAAAGAGGTCACATTCACCGACAACTCCATTGTTGTAGATGGTAAATCCATAACTGTTACTTCAGAACGCGACCCAGGCGCGCTGCCATGGGGTGACCTTGGCGCAGACATTGTTATTGAGTCAACAGGTCATTTCACTGATGCCACTAAAGCCAGCGCACACATCTCGGCGGGGGCCAAAAAAGTTATCATCTCGGCACCAGCCAGCAACGAAGATGTAACCATCGTGATGGGCGTAAATCACGAAACCTATGATCCAGCAAAACATCACGTCATTTCTAATGCATCCTGCACTACTAATTGCCTTGCTCCAATGGCTAAAGCAATTCATGATGCATTTGGAATTGACCACGGTTTGATGACGACAATTCACGCTTACACAAATGATCAAGTGATCCTCGATTTCCCACATCCTGACTTACGACGTTCTAGAGCAGCTGCAACCAACTTGATCCCAACTACAACGGGCGCGGCCAAGGCCATCGGCCTAGTAATGCCTGAACTGAAGGGCAAGCTTGATGGCTACGCAATGCGGGTTCCGGTTCCGACAGGATCTGCTACGGACTTAACAGCAGTTCTTAAGCAGTCCGTAACTAAGGAGGAAGTGAATGCAGTTGTTAAAGCCGCTGCGGAAGGTGCGCTTAAGGGCTACCTCAGTTACACCGAAGACCCAATCGTTTCCTCTGACATCGTGACCGATCCGTCATCCTGTATTTTTGACGCTTCACTAACAAATGCCATGGGGAGCACAATCAAAGTTGTTGGCTGGTACGACAATGAGTGGGGTTATTCAAACCGCCTAGTGGACATTACGAAGTTCGTCGGATCCAAACTCTAATTTTATGATTCGTGGTATCGACGACCTAGAAGTTTCAGGCAAAGTAGTTTTTGTAAGGTGTGATCTCAACGTCCCACTTGAAAATGGTCAAATCACCGACGATGGTCGGATTCGTGCCAGCTTGGCAACGCTTACAAATCTCAGCAGTCGTGGCGCACGAGTCGTTGTGCTTGCTCATCTTGGACGCCCAGATGGAAAGCCGGACGAAAAGTTCTCTCTGGCGCCAGCCGCAATCAGATTGGGCGAACTTCTAGGATCCGAAGTCGTGCTTGCTGCTGATGTATGTGGTGAAAGTGCAAAAGAGACTGTTTCAGCACTCACTAATGGTCAGATCGCGATGTTGGAAAATGTCAGGTTTGATGCGCGCGAAACTGGCGATGAAACAGGTCGCAAGCAATTGGCCAAAACATGGGCCGCGCTTGGTGATCTCTACGTAAGTGATGGCTTTGGAGTCGTGCATCGCAAACAAGCATCCGTGACGGATCTAGCAAGTGAGTTGCCGCATGCCGCTGGACTGCTAGTGAAGGCCGAGGCCGACGTTTTTGCCAAAGTTTTACAGAATCCTGATCGGCCATACGCTGTCGTACTTGGCGGTTCAAAAGTAAGCGACAAACTCAAAGTGATGGACAATCTAATTTCTAATGTAGACCGCCTGCTAATTGGTGGTGGGATGTGTTTTACTTTCTTGGCTGCCAAGGGCTATTCAGTTGGCTCGTCACTGCTGGAAACGGATCAAGTTCAAAATGTCAAAGAAATTTTGGATCGTGCTAAACAACTAAATGTTGAAATCGTGCTACCCGTAGATATCATCGTGGCTGATGCGTTCGCGGCCGATGCCAATACAAAGTGCGTAGTCGCGCAGGATATTCCTGATGGCTGGATGGGTCTAGACATTGGGCCAGCCACAATTGATCTTTTTGAGCAAAACTTGTCAGATGCCAAAACCGTAATTTGGAATGGGCCAATGGGTGTTTTCGAAATGTCGGCATTCGCAAGCGGAACGAAAGCGGTGGCGCTTGCGATGACAAAGAATTCTGGAATGACCGTCGTTGGTGGCGGAGACTCAGCAGCAGCAATAAGACTTTTGGGAATCGACGAATCCAAGTTCTCACATATCTCGACTGGCGGCGGCGCGAGTTTGGAATTTTTAGAAGGCAAAGAATTGCCTGGCTTATCAGTCCTGGAGGACAACTAAATGGCACGCACTCCCTTAATGGCCGGCAACTGGAAAATGAACCTCAACCACATCGAGGCAATTGCGTTGGTACAGAAGTTGGCCTACACATTTAACGCCGATGATTTTGCTGCACTAGACATTGCGGTAATTCCACCATTCACTGACATCAGGTCCGTTCAAACTTTGGTTGATGGAGATAAGTTGGCACTGAAGTATGGGGCACAGGACGTTGCCAAGGCTGACAAAGGTGCCTTTACCGGTGAGATCTCCGGACCAATGCTGGCAAAACTTGGCTGCACTTTTGTGATCGTTGGCCACTCGGAGCGCCGGGAATATCATGGGGAAGACGATCAAGTCGTGAACCTCAAGACCCAAGCTGCACTACGCAACAACTTGATTCCAATTCTTTGCATTGGTGAGGGACTTGAAGTTCGTAAGGCGGGCGACCACGTCGTCTTCACGCTTGCTCAACTAGATGCCGCACTCTCCGGAATCGCAGCTAACGATGTTGCCAATCTAGTGATTGCGTATGAGCCGGTCTGGGCGATTGGAACTGGGGAAGTAGCCACACCGTCAGACGCACAGGAAGTATGTGGTGCCATCCGTGCCCGGATTCGAGAAGTTCATGGCTCTGCCGCAGACCAGACTCGCATTCTCTATGGGGGTTCAATGAAGGCCGATAACGTGGCAGCACTGATGCTAGAAGTGGATATCGACGGTGGTTTAGTAGGCGGAGCCTCAATAGATCCAGACGAATTCGTGTCGGTTTGTCGCTATCGATTGCACGCGTAGAATAGGGATGTTCATACTTATGAACCAAGATTTAGCAGGTGACCAATGATTGCAGTATTTCAAATCCTTCTGGCTATTACTAGCCTGTTGCTGATCGCACTGGTATTGCTTCATAAAGGAAAAGGTGGCGGACTATCCGACCTTTTTGGTGGCGGAATGAGCTCATCACTTGGTGGATCCTCAGTCGCAGAACGTAACCTCGATCGAATTACCATCGCATTAGCTTTAGTTTGGACCGCAGCAATTGTGGGTCTGGGCTTACTATTAAAAACCGCGTAAGCAAACAGGAGTAAAACATGGCAAGTGGTAGCGCAATCCGAGGCAGTCGCGTTGGAGCTGGTCCTATGGGTGAAGCTGAACGTGGCGAAGCTGCGCCGCGTATCTACCTACCGTTTTACTGTGCCTCCGGACATGAAACCACACCTAGCTTTGCCCATGATGCTGAACTTCCAGAAGAGTGGGACTGCCCAAAGTGTGGCATGCCAGCAGGTACTGACAAAGACAACCCACCAGTGCTTGCAAAGACCGAGCCATACAAGACTCACTTGGCTTACGTAAAAGAACGTCGCAATGACAAAGATGGCAAGGGCATTCTTGACGAGGCCCTTGCTAAACTTCGCGGAAAATAATTAGTTAAGTATTTCTTGGGCTGCAGCAACTACGGCTTCAGCTGTAATACCAAACTCGGCATATAGTTTTTCCGCTCCTGCTGAAGCTCCAAAATGTTCCAAACTTATGCATCTTCCAGCTGTGCCAACGTACTTCCACCAGCCCTGCGCAATTCCGGCTTCGACGGAAACTCTTGCCAGCACGTTACTTGGTAGAACTGACTCTCGATAAGAGGCATCTTGGGCATCGAACCATTCCAAGCAAGGTGCTGAAACGACGCGAGTGGAAACTCCGCTGGACTCTAATGTTTGCTGCGCTGACAAAGCTATGGAAACTTCGGATCCACTTGCCAGCAAGATAACTTCTGGAGTTTGAGAGCTCTCAGAGATTACGTAAGCACCTCGGCTAACTAACGAGGCGTCCGAAGTTGCAGCTGAATCTATCACAGGCAAATTCTGACGAGAGAGACACAATCCCGAAGGCTTATTTGATTCCATAACAATTCGCCAGGCGGTCACAGTCTCGTTGGCGTCGGCTGGGCGGATTACATTCAAGTTTGGAATTGCTCGAAGTGCCCATAGATGTTCAACTGGCTGGTGAGTTGGGCCATCTTCGCCAAGGCCGATTGAGTCATGAGTCCAAACGTAGGTTGCAGGTAAGTCCATGAGTGCTGAAAGTCGGACCGCACCACGCATAAAGTCACTGAAAACGAGGAAGGTTCCAGCAAATGGTCTAGTGAGGCCACCGAGAGCCATGCCATTCATGGCGCAGGCCATTGCAAACTCTCGAATGCCGTAATGGATTATGCGTCCACCTTCGGTTGCCCCTGACATTTGGCTGACAACGGGCAAGAAGGATCCACCGTGCTCGATGGTTGTTAAATTACTTTCACCAAGGTCGGCTGACCCGCCCCAAAGTTCGGGTAATGCTTTCGCCATAGCGTTAATGGTGTCGCCAGATGCTTTGCGCGTGGCTACGGATGTGCCTGGTTCAAACTTTGGTAAAACCTGGTGCCAATTTACTGGCAATTCGCGCGCGGCAAGGCGCTCGAATAACTTTGCGGCCTCGGCATTCTTCCCAGACCAATCGGAATAACGCTTCTTCCACTGCGCGTGACTTTCACGACCTCGGATTGCAACTTGCCTGGTGTGTGAAAGTAATTCAGATGAGATTTGAAAAGCTTGGTCTGGATCAAGACCAAGCAGCTCCTTTGTGGCTGCTACTTCAGTGTCACCAAGTGCAGAGCCATGAATTTTTCCGGTGTTCTTTAGATTTGGCGCTGGCCATCCAATTACATTTCTAACTCGGATCAATGTGGGTTTGTCTGATTGTTCAACTGCACTAGCAATGGCCAGATCAAGTGAAGTCACATCTATTTCGCCGGTTGCCAACATTTCTACGTGGCTGACATTCCACCCGTAGGACTCGTATCTACCCAAGACATCCTCGGTGAAGGACACCGCAGTGTCACCCTCAATGCTGATGTGATTGTCGTCATAAAGCACGACTAGATTGCCAAGTCTTTGATGACCAGCCAATGACGAAGCTTCAGAAGTAACTCCCTCTTGAAGGCATCCATCACCGGCAATTACCCAAATTTTGTGATCAAAAATACTTTCGTCTGCTGCTGCGTTCGCGTCCAGTAGGTTGCGTACATATCTAGCGTCCATGGCCATACCAACGGCAGTGGCTAAGCCCGTACCAAGTGGGCCGGTAGTCGCTTCAACCCCATCGGTATGGCCGAATTCCGGATGGCCTGGCGTCTTGCTTTCCCAGGTTCGAAATGACTGTAAATCTTCAAGTTCAAGCCCGTAACCACTTAAGAAGAGCTGGGTGTACAGCGTAATGCTGCTATGTCCGTTTGAGAGCACAAAGCGATCTCTACCATGCCATTTCGGATCAGTCGGATCATGATTGATCCACTTTTGAAAAAGCAAATAAGCCATTGGCGCTAAACTCATCGCGGTACCCGGGTGACCGTTACCTACTTTTTGCACGCTGTCCATCGCAAGAGCGCGAGCGGCGGTTACGGCTTGATCGTCAAGGTCTGTCCAGATGAATTTGTTCACGATCCAAGGTTATCTACTGGGCGTTCGCGACATGCGATTGACGCAGGTAGGCTCGTAATATGTCAGCGCAACTTAATGATTTGAGCAATTCCAAATCTGATGTTGCCAACTGGATCACCCCCACCTGGCGGGCATACGTAGCATTAACTAAGCCGAGAATTATTGAACTTCTTTTGGTTACCACCATTCCAACTATGTTTCTGGCGGACGGCGGTTTCCCCAATTGGGCACTAGTTTGCTGGACACTCCTGGGCGGAACTTTGGCTGCAGGTGGCGCGAATGTCTTGAATTGCTATCTTGATCGCGACATTGACGCCATGATGCATCGAACTGCACATCGACCATCGGCTACTGGTCAGATTTCAGGACCTAAGACTGTAGTTTTTGGACTCGTACTTTCAGTCTTGTCCGTAATTCTTTTAGCAGTAACTGTGAACGTTTTGTCAGCTGCCTTGGCAGGATTCGCAATTTCGTTTTATGTAGTCGGATACACCATGTTGCTCAAGCGACGAACTTCCCAGAACATTGTTTGGGGTGGTGCAGCAGGCTGCATGCCCGTATTGATCGGCTGGAGTGCTGTTACTGGATCGCTCTCGTGGACACCAGTGATTTTGTTTTTAATTGTGTTTTTCTGGACGCCTCCGCACTATTGGCCGTTATCTCTGAGGTACAAGGATGACTATGCGGCTGCAGGTGTCCCGATGTTGCCAGTTACTGATCCGCCAATCCAAGTTGCAAAACAAATCATTATCTATTCGTGGATTATGGTCGCAACGACACTTGTGCTAATTCCCGTTGCTGGAATGAATTGGCTATATTCTGGAATTGCGGTGACAAGCGGAGCGCTATTCCTTTACGAAGCTTTTGCTTTGCGTTCGCGAGTTAAAAAGGAATTAGAAGATCTAAATCCAATGAAACTATTTCATTGGTCCATCACATATTTATCTTTAATATTTTTAGCAATCGGTATCGATCCGTTTTTGTAATCTAGCCCCGGGTGTTGCGGGCAAGGAAGAACTTCAGGCTGAATATCCAAAGTAGGCAAGCACCAAGCACGTGAAGTGCAACTAGACCCCATGGCAGTCCAGTGAAGTACTGGGTGTACCCGACGAAACCTTGAGCCATACAGACTCCAATTACGAGCCAACTTTGTCTTAATACCGATCTCGGCGCGCTCGTTGCATGCAGTGCTACCAAGAGTCCAGAAGTAAGTCCAACAAACAACCAAACTAAAGCAGCGTGCGCTGTAGTAATGCCGCGAAACTCAAATCCAAGTCGCACAATGTCGTTTGTGTCACCAGCATGGGGTCCGGAGCCAGTAACAAGAGTGCCTATAACAATTACGATCAAAGTAAGTAGGAGATGTAATCTCATTCCAATATCGATTGGCTTAACGACCTGCAAGACAACAGGCGAATCGTTTGGTTCTTGAGCTTTAACCAGCAGTGTTGTAGCCAAAGTAATCAGGCCGATTGAAACAATGAAATGTGCCGCCACGATCAATGGGTTCAACCCGGTAAGAACGGTAATCCCACCTAGTATCGCTTGGAAGAAGATACCCGCGAAGACCCCAGTGGCTAAAAGCATCAAACTTCGGCGCTTTTCATGTCCAGCCAATTTTCGTTCCTGGTTATGCTGAAAAACGGCAATTACTGATGCGATTGCAACAATCAACAAAAGAAAAGTTAATAACCGGTTGCCAAATTCGATGTATTTGTGAAATGCCTCAGTTTGCTCTGAGGTTGGAGCAATAGACCCAGCTACACATTCTGGCCATGTCGGGCAGCCTAAGCCAGAGGCTGTTAGGCGAACCGTGGCACCGGTTAATACGATTCCCGTTTGCGCCACGACATTGGCAATCAGAGTCCGATGTTGCCATTTACGCAGCTTTTGGGGAGTCATTCTTATAGCCTAAAGGCCATATTCACTTAGTGCTGATTGGGTACTAGGCCCTGAACTACCCCTAAGGTGCGAAACCTCCTGATATACGCAACAATGAAGTTGTGAAATTCGAAGGATCAGCTGCAGCCACAGTTGCGCGCACACTTTTGCAGGCGGGTCCTTCAACCGCAACTGACATTGCAATCACATTGGGTCTTACCGG
>CAIYGJ010000059.1 GCA_903925705.1 uncultured Actinomycetes bacterium
CACTTTCAGTTTCTGGCCGAGAATGTGTCGGGGCTTCCAAGTGTGCTTGGGGCGAAGACTGTTTTGCCGAAGCTGCTCGCAATAAAGCACATGCCAGCGACATCGTGGTGACAAACCATGCCCTTCTTGCCATCGACATTTTAGAAAACTTGCCTATCTTGCCAGATCACGATGCAGTAATCATTGATGAGGCTCATGAGTTAGTAGATCGAACCACAAATGCTTTAGCCGGATCTCTTGAAGTAGGTGGCATGGGTCGGGCAACTGGCATGGCTCGAAAGTTCATTCAACCATCCACCCACGATCGCATGATGGAAGTCGCCGAAGACTTAGGTCTAGCGCTGGAAAGTTATGACCGCGAAGGCACAACAACTCGCATCGAAGGCTTTGAAGGTCAATTACTAAAGGCGCTCACTGCCGTTAGAGATGTTTACAAAGTCGCGCAAGCTGAAATGACAACTTCATCCCAAGATGAATCTGATGTTGCCGCGCAAAAGCAGCGTGCTAAGGCAGCTGTAAAAGAAGTCTTAGACACCTCTGGGGATTTACTTAGTGCCGATGAACACAGCGTGACTTGGATTGATGTTTCTCGAACTGCAGTTCTGCACCACGCACCTTTATCGGTTGCTGGTTTCTTGGGAGAAGCTTTGTTTGGTCAACATACGATCGTGTTAACTAGCGCAACTTTGGCCGTTGCCGGATCTATGGACTCAACAGCTAAAGCAGTTGGCCTAGGGGATTCCAAATGGAAAGGCCTTGATGTTGGCAGCCCATTTGATTACAGCAAACAAGGAATCTTGTATTGCCCTTCGAACTTGCCAGCCCCAAGTTCCAGTGGCGTTGCCGAAGAAGCCTTAGATGAACTGGGCGATTTAATCGATGCTGCTGGTGGTCGAACGCTTTCGCTGTTTTCATCTTGGCGCGGGGTTGAACGAGCCGAAGAATATCTCACAGTTCGCTTTAAAGGCCGCACAGATCGCCCGCTCATAGTTGCTCGCAAAGGTGATTCAGTTAGCGATTTAGTGAGACGCTTCAAAGAAACTCCAGAATCGAGTTTGCTGGGAACTGTCTCGCTTTGGCAGGGCATTGATGTGCCAGGCAACACTTGCACGCTAGTAACAATCGATCGCATCCCATTCCCGCGACCGGATGATCCCGTAATGGCTGCGCGATCGGCGCGCGTTGATGAATCAGGTGGCAGTGGGTTTAGATCGGTCTCATTACCTCGAGCCGCGTTACTCCTAGCTCAAGGTGTTGGTCGATTAATCCGAAGTACCGAAGATCGGGGTGTTGTTGCTGTGCTTGACTCTCGACTAGCCAACTCTGGCTATGGCGGGATGCTGCGAAAGTCATTACCAAATCTTTGGTGGACAACCGATAAAGCTGCGGTGCTATCAGCCTTAGAGAGACTTGATGAATCTGCCTCTGGGACTCAAGGCTGATAGGTTTATTGAGTGAAAGAAATTACTTTACCCGCGAAAAAAATCATTGCTGTGACGTCATTGCTAGCACTGACTTTAACTGCCTGCTCGGGTAGTAAGAATTCATCAGCACCAACGCCAACTTCCAGTGTTGCTGGCCCATCGGCTTGGACTCCGGAGCAAACCGAATACTTAAATGCAATTAATGGTGCAGATTTAGCTTCCAGCATCTTCTTGTCAGCCAGTAACTACATCGAAATTGGCAACACCGTATGTAACGGTCTAAAACAAGATATGCCACTTGAAGAAATCCTCAGCGCTCTTGCCACGTCAGGTAAAGAAAATGGCTTAAACGAAAAGCAGCGCAATGACTTCACGCTGTTCACTTCAGCAGCAGCAGTTTCATACCTATGTGTTGACCAAAAAGAAAAGTACAAACTTAAAAAGTAATTAAGCAAAAAAGTAGCGCTGCCGGACCAAGTTCCAGTAGCGCTTCTTTTTATTTACGGCTGCGAAACCGAAGTTCTTCCCTTAAACATGATTAGATCTTGCGCAAAACCGAAACGACTTTGCCCATGATGGTTGCGTGATCGCCAGCAATTGGTTCGTATGCCGGATTGTGTGGCATTAACCAAACATGTCCATCACGCTTCTTGAAAGTCTTAACGGTTGCTTCATCATCTAGAAGAGCCGCAACGATGTCACCGTTCTCGCAAGTTGGTTGGCGACGAACTACAACAAAGTCACCATCACAGATAGCGGCGTCAATCATTGAGTCACCGGAGACCTTAAGCATGAACAGCTCGCCTTCGCCAACAAGTGACTTAGGTAGCGGGAAGATTTCCTCCACTGCTTGTTCAGCCAGGATCGGTCCACCAGCAGCAATGCGACCAACAAGTGGTACATAAGCAGCAGCTGGGTTCATGTCACCCTCAAGTAGATGTTCAGGTACGCCTGCAACTTCTTGACTTAGAACGTCTAACGCACGAGCGCGAGTGGCATCGCGGTTAATGAAACCCTTTTTCTGCAAGACACCTAATTGGTGCTGGACACTCGATGGGCTAGCTAGACCAACGGCGTCAGCGATCTCACGAACACTTGGTGGATAGCCGCGTTCGGCAGTGGTCGAGGTGATCATGTCCATAATTAGGCGCTGACGCGGGGTCAGGCCATCGACGCCGTCTGGGCCATCTGGAAGGGACACAATCTGGGCGCCTGATTCCGGGGTGTTCGAATCATTCTTTGCCATGATTTACCAAGCTTTCCGATCAAATTCTCTTATTTCAATGGGTTTCTTGCGGTTTTCGAGCTGGTCTTGCAGGTCTTGCTATGCCCACATTAGAACACTTTTGAGAGTTATTCAAACATTTGTTCGAAAGAACTTGCAAAGTGTCGGACCTGGGGTGTACAAATAGAACATACGTTCGATTAGAACACTTGTTCGAATCTAGCGGGTAGACCACCCGGTCGGCAAGTCCAGGCACAGCGCCAGGGCGAGATTGAAAATCAAGGAGAAATACCATGGCTCAAGTAACTGCAGTAGCAGCACTTCCCGTACAGCGAGCCGCTGTTCGTTCCAGCAATACCCAGACTTCAAGTCCAGTGCGACTAACAGCTCGCGGCCGACGAGTGGTGGCTCTACTTGCCCTGCTACCAATCGTGGTTGCGTTCTTTTTGATGAGCACTCGCGCTGCTCAAGCTGATCAGTCCGGTCCAACAACTGCGATCGTTAAAGTCGAAGCCGGCCAAAGCCTTTGGGATGTTGCTGTTGCAATCGCACCTAACGAAGATCCGCGTTCAACTATATGGACGATCAAGGCCCTTAATGGATTAGAGACCAGCGAAGTGCAAGAAGGACAAGGGTTAATCATTCCCGTCAAATAGCCCTACCAAACCTTCAAGATCTCAAAAACCCATTAAATGCGTTAAAAAAGTTTAATTATGTCCGATTTGTCGGGCTAAACATCCCACACCTTGAGATATTCCAGCAGTAACGTGAGTCGACGGCCCATCCCGAGCCGCCGGTAACTGTAATAGGAGTATTACATGTCAACACAACATGCCTCTGATGCTGAGCATCTGGCTAGTTTGGGTTATAAATCTGAGTTCAAGCGAGACATGACCTTATGGCAAAACTTCTCACTTGGCTTCACATATCTATCACCGGTAGTTGGTGTCTACAGCCTCTTTGCCCTGGCTCTTGCAGCTGGCGGCCCGCCGATGTTCTGGTGGATCGCAATTTGTGGCATCGGCCAGTTCCTGGTCGCACTTGTATTTAGCGAGATTGTTTCGCAGTACCCAATCGCAGGCGGCGTTTACCCATGGGCTCGAAGGCTCTGGGGTAAGGGATATGCCTGGATGACCGG
>CAIYGJ010000060.1 GCA_903925705.1 uncultured Actinomycetes bacterium
AGGTCCAGTTGTAAAACTTTTTCCAGAAGGAACGGCGTTTCAATACTCGTTAGTTCGAAATTTAACTGGAACCACAGCGCTTTGGTTGATGGTTTTGTTTTCAAAAAACAAACGTCGTTACACAAAACAAGATGTGATTCCGATTTTGGTCGGTGGCACCGGCGCAGCTCTTTTCTTCCCGCTTTACATTAAAGCCTTTGAATTAACCGGTGTTGGCGTAGCAGCGGTTGTTTCGATTGGTGTGGCTCCTATTTTTGTTGGCTTGATCGCCTGGATTGCGCTGAAACAACCGCCAGGTAAGCAGTGGGCTTATGGAACATTAGTTGCAGTTACTGGAGTCGTGGCGCTGAATTGGCCAAGTGGGGACAATACGGTCAACGTTTTAGGAATTGGCTTTGCGTTAGCGGCAGCGTTTGGTTATTCAATGCAAGCGACGGGCATGGGAATGATTTCAACGCGTCACACTCCTTACCAGTGTGTTGCACCGATGTTCACAATTGGAACAATTTTCCAGGCACCTTTGAGCTACGGCAAGGACTTCACATTCTTGCAAGATCCAGTTCTGCTATTGGGCGCACTTTACGGTGGCATCGTTACAGTTGCACTCGCTTATGCGTTCTTCATCTATGGCATTGCCAGAATCGGCGCAGCTACGGCCGTAACTGTTGGCCTAATGGAGCCACTCACAGCTTCGATCTTGGGAGTAGCGCTCTTGGGAGAGACAGTTTCAGCAGTTGGCATTGTTGGCTCAGTTCTAATTCTTACTGGCCTCGTAATAGTGAGCCGGCCCCCGAAAGAGAACGCTCAACTAGTCGCTTAGTATTTACTTCTCGTCAGCTGAGTCATCTCGCTTGTCGACAAATGAGGCAATTAAGAAAAGTACGCCAGCTGCGAGAACTGGAAGTGTAATACCTAATTCAGAATTCTCATTTGATTCGGTATTTGAAGTTGCCATCATGTTGAGTGCTGAAAGTCCAATGAGTATTAGCGCAACAAAACGAGTACGCCTCTTGTAGCCATAAATGGCTAACGGCGCGGTTAGCGCAAACATCGCTGTAGTAATAATCGGACCATTTGAATTCAAGATTGTGTTCCACCAACTTGGCGCCAATGCCTGCCAAAGCAACAAGCCAAGAACTGACATTGACCAAATCATTAGCAATGGGAATGCGATCATCGGGCGCCGCCAAGCTAGCCAGCAACCAATCACCATAGGGAACAACCAGGCTGAGGTGAAGGCAAGTCCGAACAAACCAGAGTGATCTGCCAAGGTTTGATTGATTGTTAGCAGGCTGCCGATACCTGCAAAGGCAAGAACTAAGTACAACGCAAGCTTGCGAACATTTTCCATAGTTTTACCTTACGAGTTTTGCCAGTGTCCCATTCGCAACGACATCCACAGCTGCTTGCATGTCTGGCGCCAAGAATCGATCTGGACCCGGCCCAGGACTGGTTTTGCGTAAGTCGGAAACAGCCTTGCCAGTTATCGATGATGGTTGAAGTGGGGCGCGAAGGTCAATTGCTCG
>CAIYGJ010000061.1 GCA_903925705.1 uncultured Actinomycetes bacterium
AGCTGTTTCCAAAGCCGCTGTTGCGGATGCAGTTTCAAAATTCGCGCAAGATCTAGGCGATACTGGACGCATTTTGTTGCGCCCGAGCGGAACTGAACCGTTGATCCGAGTAATGGTTGAAGCCGCTACCGCCGATCAAGCTCAGGCAGTTGCCCAAGAACTTGCTGAAGTGGTTGCTACCCACTGCGCACTGAGCTAATCGGTAGACTCAATGTATGTGCGGAATCGTTGGATATGTCGGCCCGCAACAAGCCCAAAATGTAGTCATTGAAGGTTTGCGCCGATTGGAATACCGAGGCTATGACTCCGCAGGTATTGCAATTGTTTCTGATCGGGCAATTCAAACTCGCAAGAAGGCTGGGAAGTTAGCCAACCTTGAAGCCGAATTAGTTGAAAGCCCGATTTCGCCATCTCATACCGGTATCGGTCACACTCGATGGGCCACGCATGGCGCTCCCAACGACGTCAATGCTCATCCGCACGTAAGTGAAGACGGATCAATCGCTGTTATCCATAACGGCATTATCGAAAACTTTGCAATGCTTCGCGACAAGTTAATCGCTGAGGGTGTCACACTTCGCAGTCAGACTGACACCGAAGTTGTTGCTCACTTACTTTCCAAGCAAATGAAGTCAACTCCTGGACTTGCTGATGCGTTGCGGGAGGTATGCCAAGTTCTTACTGGGGCATTCACATTAGTTGTCGTGCATGCGGAAACTCCAGATGTAGTTGTTGCAGCCCGCCGAAATTCACCACTTGTTGTTGGACGTGGCGATGGCGAGAACTTCCTTGCTTCAGATGTTGCAGCATTTATTGCCCACACTCGTAATGCAATTGAACTTGGTCAGGATCAAATCGTGGAGATCACACCGAACTCAATTGAAGTAACTGACTTTTTTGGCAAGCCTGCTGCCTACACCGAATACGAAGTTACTTGGGATGCAGCCGCTGCCGAAAAGGGTGGCTTTGATTTATTCATGCTTAAGGAGATTGCCGAACAACCAAAGGCAGTTGCGGACACTTTGCTTGGCCGCATTGATAAGTCTGGAAAAGTCACGCTTGCAGATTTAGGTCTAGACGATGCCTTCCTCAAGACCATCGACAAAATCATCATCACTGCGTGTGGCACGGCTTATCACTCTGGCTTGATCGCCAAGTATGCAATCGAACACTGGACTCGGATTCCTTGCGAAGTTGAGTTAGCTAGTGAATTTAGATATCGCGATCCAATTTTGACTCCAACTACTTTGGTTGTTGCCATTAGTCAGTCCGGCGAAACCATGGACACTTTGATGGCCATGCGTTACGCACGCGAACAAGGCGCGAAAGTTCTAGCAATCTGTAACAGCAATGGATCAACAATTCCTCGCGAAAGTGACGCTGTTATTTATACGCACGCCGGACCTGAAATTGCGGTTGCTTCGACTAAAGCGTTCTTAACCCAAATTGTTGCGTGCTACTTGTTTGCAATGTACTTAGCCCAAACTCGGGGCACAGGATTTGGTGAAGATGCCGCATCGGTGGCGCTTGAACTCAGTGACATGCCAAGCATGATCGACTTAGTTCTTGATACAACTGAAGGCGTAAAAGCGATTGCGAAGGAATTAATCAATAAGCAATCGGTTCTATTCTTGGGACGTAGCGTTGGTTTCCCGGTAGCACTAGAAGGGGCATTGAAGCTCAAAGAATTGGCCTACATGCACGCCGAAGGCTTTGCTGCTGGTGAACTTAAGCATGGTCCGATTGCCTTGATTGAAGATGGCATTCCAGTGTTCGTAGTTGTGCCACCGCAAGAAGATGAATTACACGACAAGATTGTTTCCAATATTCAGGAAGTCAGAGCCCGTGGCGCACTTACTATTGTGCTTGCTGAAGAAGGCGATGAGTCCATCAATGAATTCTCTGACCACATAATTCGTTTGCCAAAGGTTCCGGCCTTAATGCAGCCGTTGGTTGCCACAGTTCCGTTGCAGATTTTCTCGTGTGAGATGGCAACCGTTAAGGGCTACGACGTGGATCAGCCAAGAAACTTGGCAAAGAGCGTTACTGTTGAATAACTAACCTTGTTAGTTATTCAACCAATGAACACTGAAACATCTGTACTTAACTTGGTGCTGTTGCTTCCGCTCAACAGCACCGTAACTCCACTGTAGCCAGAGTTACTTGTGTTGCAAAAGTGACATAACTATTTGCCTTGGTATTACTGGGGTCTGTCGGGCCAAGTTTGAAAAAACCAGTATTCACGGCAAAGTTAAGACATGGCCATAGTTGGAATCGGTGTCGATGTCGTGGACTTGGCACGGTTTTCGGGAGTCGTTGAGCGCACTCCGGGGATCATCGATCGGTTGTTTACTAAAGCTGAGCAAACCAGCGCTGAGGGTCATCAGTTGCCCTTGATTTCACTAGCTGGCCGGTTTGCCGTAAAAGAAGCGGTGGCAAAAGCGTTGGGCGCTCCAGTTGGAATGGAGTGGCATGACTGTGAGGTCAGCAATGGTGGGGCTCCACGAATTTCAGTGAAGGGTTCAGTCGCTAAAGTTGCCAATGACCAAGGCGTAACTAATTGGCACGTCTCACTCAGCCATGATGGTCCGGTTGCAATCGCTTATGTAATCGCAGAGAAGGTTTAGGTTTTTAAATGTCTGCTCATGTAACTGCTCGCATCGATCTTGGTGCATTGGCGCACAACGTTCGCGTTCTAAAGGCACGTACTGATGGCCGCAAACTGATGGTTGTAGTTAAAGCGGACGCCTACGGACATGGGTTAGTTAAGTGTGGTCAAGCCGCGGTTAGTGCTGGTGCAGATTACTTAGGTGTTGCGCTACTCGAAGAAGCGGTAGCACTTCGTGAAGGAAATGTGCCTGGCCCAATTCTTGCTTGGCTAAACACCCCTAATGATCGATTTGCTGAATGCATTGCTCGTGATATTGATTTGGGTGTTAATTCGATAGCGACTCTCAAGGCAATTAGTAATGCAGCATATTCAGTTGACCGAGTTGCTCGACTTCACGTAAAAGTTGATACCGGTCTAAATCGAAACGGTGTCACGCTTGCCGATTTACCAGAATTGATTTCCGCACTGAGCAAAGCGGAAGCCGAAGGCACAGTAAAAGTTGTTGGCGTAATGTCTCACTTTGCATACGCCGATGAGCCAAGCAATTCAACGATTGCTGCTCAGATTTCAGAATTTAAAACAGCCGTTGATTTACTGGAAGCGGCAAACTTTGAACTTGAAGTTAAGCACCTAGCAAACTCGGCAGCAACGCTTGCATTGCCAGAAACATACTTCAATATGGTCCGCCCAGGCGTAGCAGCTTATGGAGTTTCGCCTGGAGAAGAAGTAGGTCTTGCGACTGATTTTAATTTGAAGCCAGTCATGACGCTTTGCGCTCCAATTGCATTGCTTAAGAAAGTTCCAGCCGGATCGGGTGTCTCCTATGCACACCAGTACCACACCACAGCTGATACAACCTTGGCTTTGATTCCGGCCGGATATGCCGATGGCGTACCGCGCAGTGCAACAAATAATGGACCGGTTTTAGTTGCCGGCGAGATTCGCAAAGTTGCTGGACGAGTATGTATGGACCAATTTGTATTGGATGTTGGAAACCTAGATGTTCAGCTCGGCGACGAAGTCGTGCTTTTCGGTGATCCAGAACGTGGCGAGCCAAGTGTTGAAGATTGGGCCATTGCTGCCGGCACAATTTCTTACGAAATCATCACTTGCATTGGTCCTCGCGTACATCGCGAATTCATCAATAACTCTTGGTAGCACCTGTGTCATTTTCCGTTTCAACATCTGAGCAAATGCGAGCATTTGGAAAACAAATCGGTGCGTTGTTAACTTCCGGTGATGTTGTTGTTTTGAGCGGACCTTTGGGCGCTGGAAAAACTACTTTTGTTCAGGGTTTGGCACACAAACTTGATGTACAAGGTTCAGTTACGAGTCCGACATTTGTAGTTTCTCGGGTGCATAAACCAAAAGGCTCAGGGCTTGCACTTGTGCACGTGGATGCCTACCGTCTTTCGAGCCAGAGTGATTTAGTTGACCTTGATCTAGATGCCACAAAAAATGCAGTCTTTGTAATTGAGTGGGGTAAAGATTTCGTTTCTGGTTTTACGGAAAACTGGCTAGAGGTTGAGATAGACCGAGCTCAGGAACTTACCGATGACTCTGATCCGGCGAGTGGAATTCGAACTATTGCAGTTACTGCAGTAGGAAATCGTTGGAGCGAGTTAGATCTAACTGGGCTTGTCGTATGAACGTATTAGCAATTGATACCTCAGTAGGTGTAAGTGTCGCGATCTTGCGAAGTAATGGTGAAGTTACCCAAAGCCAGGCAGTTGATCATGGGATGCAAGGTGAACTCACAGCGGAACTTATCTCCGAAGTAGTTACTCAATCAGGGTTAGAAATAGGCGAGATCACAGACGTAGTCGTTGGTGTTGGGCCAGGTCCATTTACTGGGCTTCGCGTTGGACTCGTTACGGCGGCAGTATTTGCACATGCCATAGACATTCCAATTCATGGCGTTTGCTCTCTCGATGCAATTGCTTATGATTACAAAAAACCTTGCATAGTGGTCACTGATGCTCGGCGTAAAGAGCTGTACTGGGCGCGTTACGACGGCAACCGAATTGGCGAACCACAAGTTTCAAAGCCGGAAGATTTGTTGGCTCAATTTCCTGAGTCTGAGTTCGTAGGCCCCGGGGCACAGCTTTACCCAGATGTCATTTCGGGGAAAGTCTCGGAATTGAAGGCTGGATCGTTAGCAAAGCTGTTTGCTTCTGGATCGGCACAACTTGTTGATGTGGCGCCTATGTACTTACGCAAGCCAGATGCCGTGGAACCAACCATTCGAAAGTCGGTTCTCTAATGTTGGAAATTCGTCCAATGACACATGCCGACGTAGCCGAGGTGCTGGTTATCGAAGCTGACTTGTTTCCGATTGATACCTGGAGCGAAGAACTCTTTCTTGGAGAACTTGCTGAAGTTTCAATTTCTCGTGATGTTTCAGTAGCAGTTCTGGATTTGCAAATTGTTGGCTATGCCTCATTTAGATATGTTGGCAAACAAGGCGATGTGAATACCGTTGCAGTGGCTAGAGACCAACAGGGCAAGGGGATTGGTACTGCGTTAATGGACTGGCTTGAATCTCAAGCGACATTGCGCAACGTTCGAGAAATCTTCTTAGAAGTTCGCAGCGACAATGTCGCGGCTATGAAGATGTACGCATCTCGTGGCTACGAACGAATTGATGTTCGACGCAATTATTACGGAAACACAATTGACGCAAACATTATGCGAAAGCGAGTTGCTAATGTCTGAGCCATTGATTTTGGGAATTGAAACTTCGTGTGATGAAACCGGTATTGGAATAGTGCGCGGTACAACCTTGCTAGCTGATGAAGTTGCGTCGAGCGTTGATGAGCATGCTCGGTTTGGTGGGGTAGTACCTGAAATCGCTAGCCGCGCCCATTTAGAAGCAATGGTGCCAACGATTGAACGTGCTTGTAAATCGGCCAACATTAAACTCGCAGACATTGATGCCATCGCAGTTACCTCTGGTCCAGGTTTGGCTGGAGCATTACTCGTTGGAGTTGCTGCAGCTAAGTCTTTGGCAGTTGCTTTGGGCAAACCGGTTTATGGAGTTAATCACTTAGCAGCTCACGTTTGCGTTGATCAACTTGAACATGGACCCCTTGATGAACCAAGTGTGGCAATGCTGGTTTCAGGTGGGCATTCATCCTTGTTGTTGGTACCGGACATCACTCAAGACGTAATTCAGCTTGGACAAACAATTGACGACGCGGCAGGTGAAGCATTCGACAAAATTGCTCGGGTTCTAGGACTTCCATTTCCAGGGGGACCCTACATAGATAAAGCAGCACAAATGGGAAATCCAAATGCGATTGATTTCCCACGCGGATTAACGTCACCTAAAGACATGGCTAAGCATCGCTTTGATGTTTCATTCTCTGGGCTAAAGACTGCCGTAGCTCGCTGGATTGAAACTGAGCAGCAGACCGGAAATATCGTGATGGTAAATGATGTGGCTGCTTCATTTCAGGAAGCAGTCGTTGATGTATTACTTCGCAAGGCCATTGATGCCTGTTTGAGTAACAATGTTGGAACTTTGGTAATAGGTGGTGGAGTTGCTGCAAACAGTCGACTGCGATCCGAAGCAGCGCAAAGGTGCAAAGAAAACAAAATCACACTTCGAATTCCACGCCCAGGACTGTGCACCGATAATGGCGCAATGGTTGCTGCCTTAGGCGCTGAATTAGTCAAACGAGGCCGAGATGCTTCACAATTGAGTTTCGCAACAGATTCTTCGATGAACATAACAAATGTGGTGGCATAGTGACGAGTTTTGCAAGTTGGTTAGCCCAAGGTCCATGGCCAATTGATGGCGGACTATCCGGTGAACTTGAAAAGCGCGGCCACAACTTAGCTGACAAGCTTTGGTCTGCTCGATTACTTCGCGATGCTCCAGAAGCTATCGCTGAGGTTCACCAAGATTATGTAAATGCGGGTGGTCGAGTAATCATCACGGCTTCATATCAAGCTAGCCGAGCTGGTTTTGTGGCGACTGGCATGACCGAGGCGCAAGCAGATGACCTAATGAGACTTTCAATCACACTTGCTAAAGATGTAGCCGCGAGCGCTCCAGAAAAAGTCTGGGTTGCAGCAAGTGTTGGTCCATATGGCGCAGTACTAGGCGGCGGCCAAGAGTACGTAGGTAACTATGGAGTAGCGCACGAAGACTTAGTTAAATTCCATCGGGAACGTATCGAAGTTCTAGCTAGTGCTAATCCAGATGTTTTTGCCTGCGAAACTATTCCAGACCTAGATGAAGTTCGTGCTTTAGTTGAAGTCTTAGCCGATTACCCACACATCCCAGCCTGGATCACTATGAGCGCTCAAGACGGAGCATCTACTTGTGCTGGACAGGGAATAGGTCATCTTGCAGGGATCGTCAAGGAATGCGAATCCGTCGTGGCCATTGGAATCAACTGCACGATGCCAGAATTCGTCACTTCGTTGCTTCGGACGCTTTCGGCCAAAACCTCACTCCCGCTTGTTGTTTATCCAAACGCTGGTCGAGTTTGGGACGGTTTAAACATGTGTTGGATCGGCGAAGGTCATGACACCCTTCCGTCGCCAACCATTTCGGAATGGGTAAAGGCAGGCGCACAGTTAATTGGTGGTTGTTGCGGCCTCGGTCCTGATGCAATTACCCAGCTGGATAACGACTTAGCTCAACTTAGATAACGTCGACAAAGTAGTCCTTGCGGGCCGGCATCATCTCGATAGATAGCAATCACTAATTCCTGATTTCCTGAACTCGCTGCCTTTACGGCCGCCTTTCGAATTGCCTCAACGTCTAATTGCATTCCCCGCGTCATAACTGTGACCCCGGAAGACGTAACTCCCTTTAGATTTGCAGCTAGTTGCTTTTCGGAGAATTTGAAATGAGATTCAATCTTTAGAACATTGGCAAGCCGCGGAGATTGCGCATTCAATTCAGCAATTGCATTGGCATCATCCGATGTCAACCAGGCGATGTGCTCGTTAACTAAACCACCATTACAAAGCAGCGCAACCGCATCTAGTGCACTGGCGCGAATCAAAGCCGGATCTGGGATGATCAAAAAATTTCCAAGTGGCGCGGTTGAAGTTGCTGAATCACCTAACACTTCTAAATGGTTGACATTTTCTGAATCAAGCAATACCGCGGCGCGAATGCCAGTTCCAGCACTACTAAGAAAACATTCAACGAGGTCACCATCTGCACTTACCCAACGAGCATCCCAATTCGCAAGTTCCGACTTATCAATTCCCGGTGCAACTTTTGCAATCAATGGGTGGGTCTTGGCAATTTGATTAATGGTCTCCCAGCTGGGTGACCATTGGGATGGATTAAAGATGCGTTTAGTGTTTCCCATTGAATCTTTTGCAGCATTCGGATCGCGACGTGCAGGATCAACAAACACCACACCAACATCATTTGGAATTTCAAATTCAGCAGCGTCCGCGCAATGCACCGCAACATCAAACTGCATCAAGTTATGACGTGCATACTCAACGATCTCTGGGTCAATCTCAATGGCAGTCACGCGCAAACCGTGGCGAGCAAACTCCCGAGAATCAAACCCAAGTCCGCAGGTTAGATCAAGTACATGTGCGTTAGCGCCAAATTTCTTCGCAATAAATTCGGCGTGGTATCGAGCAACTTCTGGGCGCGTAGCTTGGCTAATCCCGTCATCGGTCAGCAGCAGATCGGCTGCTGAAGTGCCCCACCTATTCTCGAGGCGATGTTGCAGTTGGGATTGGCCAAATGCCATCGAGATCAAATCTGGACCAATATCAAAAAATTGTTTACGTAGCGCGGGGATGGCAATCAAGGGATCGGTGTATTCGCGAGCCGCCTGGATTACCGCCTGTCCCGCTGGGCTTTGTAGCCAAGAAATGCTCACACCCAAACTATGTCAGACCCTGAATTGGTAAGGTTGTGAGGTGTTCACACGCCAAGTGTGACCCCAGGAGGCTTTTCAAAGTGTCGGTAACCTCACGCGGCTCGCGTCGCTTAGAAGAGGCGCGTGACGAGTTAATTTCACGGGTAGAAAAGTCCATTTCCAAAGATTTAACTTCGGTTGTTTCTCGATACTTTGATCTGGTAGCCCCCGAAGATTTAGTTGGCACTGAAGTTCGCGACCTGGAAGGTTTGATTAAATCCCACGTTGCATTGGGACAAAGTCGAACATTAGGAACATCCAAAGTCCAGGCCCTTTCTCCAAGTCTAGATTCACACGGCTGGCAGTCGCCCTACAGTGTCGTGCAGGTTGTAACTGATGACATGCCATTCTTGGTTGACTCTGTATCAGCTGAAATTTCACAACAAGGACGATCAATCCGAGTAGTGATTCACCCACGTTTTTGGGTTAAGCGTGACCAACAGGGTGAGCTACTCGAAATTTTAGATCGCGATGTTTTGCCGGATGAGTCCGTACCCGAAGGTGCAATTCAAGAATCCTGGATCAGCGTAGAGATTGATCGCGAATCGGAAGCTACTGACTTGATCGCCATTGAAACCAGAATGCAACAAGTTCTGGCTGACGTGCGATCAACGGTTGAAGACTGGGCTGGAATGCAGACCAAACTGGGTGAAGTAATTTCCGAAATCGAAGCCGCAGTTGGCATCAGTGACAGAGAACGTCGCGAGGCGATTGAATTCTTAAACTGGTTAACTGACAACCACTTCACATTTGTGGGTTATTCCAACTACGACTTAACAAAGAACGTCCTATCTCGAGAGGGCGCCTCTGGACTTGGGATCTTGCGCAACACACATGAGGCAAGCCTGTTAAGCAAGAGTGAACAAGACCACTCCTCAATGGCTTCATTAATGGTTGTGACAA
>CAIYGJ010000062.1 GCA_903925705.1 uncultured Actinomycetes bacterium
CGATCTATAGATGAAGAACGCATAAGCCAGTGCAACCGTAACCACGCCGCCGTAAAGTGCACCCAATAACAGGACAGGGTCTTGCAAAAAAGTGAAGTCTTTTCCAAAGCTCAAAGGTGCCTGGAAAATTGTGCCGATTGTAAACATTGGGGCAACGCATTGATACGGAGTGTGGCGCGTTGAAATCATGCCCATACCCGTGGCTTGCATTGAATAACCAAACGCTGCTGCTAGCGCAAAGCCAATTCCTAAAACGTTGACTGTATTGTCACCACTTGGCCAATTAAGTGCAACAACTCCAGTTACTGCAACCAATGTGCCATAGGCCCATTGTCTGCCTGGTGGTTGTTTAAGTGCGATCCAAGCAATCAAGCCAACAAAAATAGGAGCAACGCCGATCGAAACAACCGCTGCTACGCCAACACCGGTCAATTCAAAAGCTTTTATATAAAGCGGGAAGAAAAGTGCCGCACCGGTGCCACCAACCAAAATTGGAACTATGTCTTGCTTGGTGTATTTGCGCTTGTTCTTGGAAAACAAAACCATCAACCAGAGCGCGGTCGTTCCAGTTACATTGCGAATCAGAGAATACTGAAATGCGGTGCCTTCTGGGAAGAGCTTTACTACTGGCCCTACCGTGCCCCAGAGAATTGTCCCTAGGGCAACAGCAGAGATTCCAAGTGCTCGACCGTCAGATTGCTTGCGGTGTTTAGCCGTTTGTTGGGAAGCCAAGGTTCAATCCACCATGGCTTGGATCCAACCAACGGCTGGTTACCACCTTGCCACGAGTAAAGAAGTGAACGCCTTCGGTACCGTGAGCATGAGTATCGCCGAATAGTGATGCTTTCCAACCACCGAATGAGAAGTAAGCCATTGGCACCGGGATTGGAACGTTGATTCCGATCATGCCGACTTCAACTTCATTCTGGAAGCGGCGTGCAGCGCCACCATCATTAGTGAAGATTGCTGTTCCGTTGCCGTATGGATGGTCATTGATCAGCTTTAGGGCTTCTTCATAAGTATCAGCGCGAACTACCGAAAGAACTGGTCCGAAGATTTCTTCCTTGTAGATCGTCATGTCCTTGGTTACGTTGTCAAACAGTGTTGGTCCAATGAAGTAACCCTCACCGTCGCTATCTGGAACCACGTCGCGGCCATCAACAACAACTGTCGCGCCTTCAGCGACACCAGTGTCGATGTAACCCTTAACTTTGTCGCGATGCACGCCAGTAACAAGTGGTCCCATGTCAGTGCCACGAGTTCCATCGCCAGTGACGATCTTGCCCATGCGATCTTCAATCTTTGAAATCAAGTCATCAGCAATTGGGCCAACTGCAACAAGTGCCGAGATTGCCATGCAACGCTCGCCTGCGGAACCAAAGCCCGCGTTAACTGCAGAGTCAGCTGCGAGGTCTAGGTCTGCATCTGGCAGCACGACCATGTGGTTCTTTGCGCCACCAAGAGCCTGGATGCGCTTGCCATTTGCTGTTCCGGTTTCGTAGATGTACTTCGCAATTGGGGTTGAGCCAACGAAGCTAACAGCCTTGATGTCTGGGTGAGTAAGAATGCGATCGACTGCTTCCTTGTCGCCATGAACTACGTTGAATACACCGTCTGGAAGACCAGCATCTTTCCACATCTGTGCGATGAAGTTTTGGGCGCTTGGATCTTTTTCGGAAGGCTTAATGATTACTGAGTTTCCTGCAGCAATCGCGATTGGGAAGAACCACATTGGAACCATGGCTGGGAAATTGAATGGCGAAATGATTCCAACAACACCTAATGGTTGACGGATGCTGTAAACATCGACGCCAGTTGAAACGCTTTCGGAGTAACCGCCCTTAAGAAGGTGTGGGATGCCACAAGCAAACTCAACAACTTCTTGGCCACGCATAACTTCACCGAGTGCATCTGATAGCACTTTGCCGTGCTC
>CAIYGJ010000063.1 GCA_903925705.1 uncultured Actinomycetes bacterium
GAACTTCGGTCCGTCGCTTTCCTGAAAAAGCCGTTAAGGAAATCGAAGCGGTAAATGCAATTCTTGATGCTGGTTTAGTCGCGCATGTTTCTTGTGTAGTTGATGGTCAACCATTCGTAATGCCCGTTGGTTATGCCCGTGATGGCGACCGAGTGCTGTTTCACGGATCAACTGCCTCTCGGCTATTCAAAAATTTAGCGGCAGGGCAAGCTTGCTGCTTTACCGTAACTTTGCTCGATGGCATGGTTTTAGCCCGCAGCGCTTTTGAGTCCAGCATGCATTACCGCTGTGTTATTGCGCTTGGATCATGTGAAGTACTCGAAGGTGATGAAAAGGAAGCCGCATTAATCCGCATCACCGATCACTTACTACCTGGTCGCACTGACGAAGCCCGAAAAGCTGCGCCAAAAGAATCAAAAGCAACTTTGATGCTTGCCATGAATCTCGATGAAGTTTCGTGCAAGGTCAGTGAAGGCGATCCAGATGATGTGCCAAGTGATTTAACAGATCCGATTTACTCAAACATTTGGGCTGGTTACGTTCCGATGAAAGAAGTCTTTGGCGAACCGGTATCTGACCCTATGACAACTGAAAAGAACATCCCAGTTCCGGACTACCTAAAAAAGTGGAAGCGCTAACAAGAAAGATGCACAATGACTGACTACCGATCAAAGTCTTTATGGTGGGACACCTTGCCAGCAGAGTTGGCAACTTCCTCTCGCTATGCCCTGCACTCTGACATTGACGTTGATGTAGCAATCGTTGGTGCAGGTTACACCGGACTATGGACGGCTTACTACCTGCAGCAGCGTGATCCGAATTTGAACATAGCGATTATTGACGCGGAAGTTTCTGGATACGGCGCATCGGGTCGAAATGGTGGCTGGTGTTCGGCATACTTCCCTACTGAGATCGACAAGCTTGGTCGAATTCACGGACGCGAATCTGCCAGAGCCATGCAGGATGCCATGCATGACACGGTTACGGAAATTGAAAACGTCGTTAAAGCAGAAGGTATCGATTGTGAATGGAAGCGCGGCGGCACTCTAGTGTTTGCCCGCACTTCATTGCAGTGGCAACGTGCGCAGGAATACATTCACCATTGGGAGCAATGGGGCTACGGCGCAGAGCATTACGCATTGCTAAGTGCCGGCGAAGCAAAAGAACGAGCGCAAGCAACAAATCTTTTCGGGGCAACTTACACACCTCACGTCGCTGCGATCAATCCGGCAAAGCTAGTTCGATCGCTCGCAAATGTGGTCGAAAAGCGCGGCGCAACAATTTACGAACACACTGCGGCAACCAAGATTGAACCTGGCAAGGTAACAACTGCAGGTGGGGTAATTAATGCGCGCTACATAGTTCGCGCTACCGAGGGATACACCAAAACGTTGGAAGGCCAGAAGCGAAAACTTGTTCCGATCTATTCCTTGATGATGGCTACCGAACCACTTAGTGCGAAAGAGTGGGATCAGATTGGTTTGGCTCAACGCGAAACATTCAGTGACTTTAGAAATCTGATTATCTATGGTCAGCGCACGGCTGATGATCGCTTTGCTTTTGGAGGTCGTGGAGCTCCGTACCACTTCGGCTCATCAATCAAAGATGAATACGACCAACACAGCGAAGTGCATCCTGCTCTGCTTGGCGTATTGGCTGAACTTTTCCCAGTCGTTGCAGATGCCAAGGTGACTCACACTTGGGGTGGCCCACTAGGTGTTGCTCGCGACTGGATGGCATCAGCTGGTATCGATCGCAAAACGGGTCTTGCTTGGGCCGGTGGCTACGTTGGCGACGGCGTTGGAACCACAAACCTTTCCGGTCGAACGCTTGCTGATTTAATTACCAATCAGGAAACGAACTTGACCAAACTTCCTTGGGTTAATCACAAGTCACCTAACTGGGAAGTTGAACCGCTGCGCTGGATTGGTGCCAACGCCGGCCTGCAAATTATGTCTCGAGCAGATCACGCCGAAGATAAAACTGGTAAACCTTCAAAACTTGCGGGCGTAGTTTCAAAATTGTTAGGACAGTAATTCATGGCCGCGATTGTGTTGGCGCTAATCTGTGCCGTTAGTTATGGCGTTGCCGATTTTTGGGGCGGCCTTGCAACACGTCGCGGTTCAATTTGGAAAGTATTGCCAGTCATTGTTGCTACCGGAATTGTCACACTTGGGCTTGCAGTGCCATTCTTTGGCGCAACTTTCAGTCAAGGCGCAATCTTGGCCGGTGTTGCAGCCGGCCTTTCCGGAACTATCGGCTACATCTTCATCATGTACGGATTAGCGCTTGGTCCAATGGGTGTGGTGGCTCCAATTTCTGCTGTTATTGGTGCGGTAATTCCGTTTGCGGTCGGATTCTTGCGAGGTGAGACACTTTCTACGGTTGGCTTTATTGGCGCTGGTTTAGCTTTTGTGTCAATTGTTTTGGTTAGTCGCTCAACAGCTGATGCCACACATCCAGTAACTGCAAAGGCCGTCATTGTCGCAATCGTTGCTGGGCTTGGTATTGCTGGTTACTTACTCGGCATCAGTGGCGGACCTGACGATAGCGGTTTGGCTCCGGTAATTGTTGGCCGATTAGTAACTGGTGGAATCTTTGTGGTGATTGCAATTGCGAAATGGAAAACTATTCGTGACGGCGCAATTGATTACAAACTTGCAATTGCTTCTGGCTCACTAGATGTCGTCGGTGGAGCTACTTTCATGCTGGCAACTCGCGCCGGTGACTTAGTTTTAGTTGCTGTCGTTGCTGCTCTCTACCCGGCATTTACAGTTCTGCTTGCAAGGTTTGTTTTGCATGAGCGAATGGAGCGTCACCAGTTAATCGGCTTAGTTAGCGCAGGTGCCGCGGTAGCGCTCCTAGCTACAAGCTAAGTCATAGACTCGAAGTCTTATGTCCGCCGTCTTACTTGCATTTGCTTGCGCCCTTTCTTATGGATTCGGCGATTACTTTGGTGGACTTGCAACTCGAACTAGTCCACTCTTCAAAGTTTTGCCGATCACTGTTGGAACTGGACTTATCTCACTACTGATTGCTGCACCATTTATCGGTGCCGACTTTAATCGCGAAGCAGTTATCGCAGGTTTGTTCGCCGGAACTTCAGGCATCGTGGGTTACATCTTTGTTTTGAAGTCACTTGGACTTGGTCCAATGGGCGCAGTTGCTCCGATTACCGCTCTCGTCGCTGTGATCATTCCGTTTAGTGTTGGGTTATTTCGTGGTGAACGCTTAACAGTCACTGGATCAATTGGCGCATTACTGGCTATGGCTTCAATTGTGCTGGTAAGTCGTTCAACAGTTGATGCAACTCATCCCCTGACTCGAACGGCCGCGATCTTTGCAGTACTTGGTGGCTTTGGGTTTGCAGGTTTTCTATTGAGCGTCGGAAGCGCTCCAGTTGGTTCTGGGCTTTCACCAGTTATCACGGCTCGATCTTTGACCCTGATAATCTTTTGCGTTACCGCGGCAGTGCTTTGGAAATCAATGGCTGGTAGGCCAGTCGATTCTAAGCGGGCGATGGCTTCCGGTGCCCTTGATGTCTGGGGTGGCACAACATTTATGCTTGCCGCTCAGCGTGGCCAGCTCGTAATCATTTCGGTGATCGCTGCCCTTTATCCAGCTATAACTGTCCTTCTGGCACGGGTCTTCCTGAAAGAACGGCTTGAGCGCCATCAAGTAATTGGCCTCTATGGTGCTGGAATCGCCATAGTCTTACTGACCATTTCCTAGTAAATTAGAGACAAATCACCAGTTTTGGTGTTTGCAGATTGGATCCAATCGATGATAAATTGGATCCAATTCCATAGATAGGAAACGCAATGGCCGCTCCACAACATCCTTTTGAGCTTTATGCAATCGACAGCTTGTTCAACGAAGAACAACTTGCAATGCGTGATTCAGTCCGTAAATTCGTCGATGACCGAGTTAAGCCATACGTTGGCCAATGGTTTGAAGATGGCGAGTTCCCAGCCCGTGAATTGGCAAAGGAAATTGGCCAAATGGGTATGTTCGGCATGCACCTTGAGGGTTACGGCTGTGCTGGCACTGACGCTACATCTTATGGACTTGCTTGCCTTGAGCTTGAAGCTGGCGACTCAGGTCTTCGTTCCTTTGTTTCAGTACAAGGATCGCTTGCAATGTTCGCAATTTGGAAGTTTGGTTCAGAAGAGCAAAAGCAAGAATGGTTGCCACGTATGGCAGCTGGCGAAGCAATCGGTTGCTTTGGTCTAACTGAAGCCGATGCCGGCTCAAACCCAAGTGAGATGCGCACCAATGCAAAGCGCGATGGTGATGACTGGATCCTTAATGGTTCAAAGATGTGGATCACCAACGGAAACATTGCAGATGTTGCAATCGTTTGGGCCCACACCGATAACGGTATTGAAGGTTTCGTAGTTCCAACTAATACTCCAGGTTTTAAGGCCAACTTGGTAAAGCACAAGATGTCGCTTCGTGCATCTATCACTAGCGAATTGGTATTCGAAAATGTTCGCCTGCCGGCGTCTGCAGTATTGCCAGAAGTGCAGACCCTTCGTGGCCCACTTTCCTGCTTATCCGAAGCCCGCTTTGGAATCTTGTTCGGTGTTGTTGGCGCAGCTCGCGATTGCCTAGAAACGGCTATCGATTACCAGTTGAACCGTCATCAGTTCAATCGCCCACTTGCCGCCTTCCAGTTGTCACAGCAAAAGCTTGCTGACATGGCAATCGCGACCGGTAACGGCATGTTGCTCGCTGCTCACCTTGGAAAGCAAAAGGATCAGCACTTACTACGCCCTGAGCAAGTCAGCCTTGGCAAGAAGAACAATGTGCGCATGGCTCTTGAAGTTGCTCGCGAATCCCGTTCCATGCTCGGTGGATCCGGTATTACTTTGGAATACCCAATCATTCGCCACATGAACAACTTGGAAAGTGTTTACACTTACGAAGGCACAAACGAGATTCACACCCTAGTTATCGGTCAAGCACTTACTGGAATTGCTGCTTACGCCGACTACAAGGCCTAGATAAACCAATAAAAAAGCCCCCGAGCGATCGGGGGCTTTTTTGTTCCTTAAGTTGTTTTTGGTTTACGGGTTAAGGCTTTATCAATGCCCCAATAAACTCCGGAAACAATAATCGAAGCAAAAAGAATTCCCATGACAAAGATCAAAACGCTGGCATAGCCAAATGACACGACGTCAAAGAAGTCATATGGGTACTTGCCGATAATTGCACCACGGAAGAGGGTGTAGAACACATAAACAATTGGCAAAACTAATGCGGCTGCAACGTTTTTAAGCGTGAACCAACCTCGTGGACCAGCAATCACAAATACCAGCACGGTAATCAGAGGAGTAATAGTGTGCTGGATTGGGCTCGAGATTTGGTTAAGTCCTTGCGGTGGGTAATTCGGACCCAATAACAAGTTGTAAACCACACCAGTTACCGTGATCATCAAGATACTGTCAATTCGGAACACCCGGAAGAGTTTTCCGTCACGTCCTGGATTTAAGTAAAGCAGCGTCATTACAACGCCAACCACAATCTGACTCCAGATTGTAAAGTAGCTAAACAAGTCGATAAGTCGCTCAGGTGCGCCAGCCAGGCCAGATGCGTAATCGCCCTTATGGCCGAATTGCGAAGTTGGGGATAATTCACCGCTGTATTTAGTTTCCACTAACCCAAAGAGCTCGATGAAGGTTGACATACCTAAACCGATCCAAGCACTAAGTGCGTTGATTCCGAATAGAGATTTACGAGTTGTAGTTGAAAGAGCCATGGCTTAACCCTATGACTCAGCGTGAATTAATTTGGGCTGATTTATCTTGGTTTTGATTATTCAGCCCGCAAAAGCGGTCGCAAAATGTCCAGAATTGAGGCATCTTCGATTGTGCTTGGGATTTCCACGTGTTTGCCATCGGCAATCCCCCGCATAGTTTTGCGCAATACTTTGCCAGATCGAGTTTTCGGTAGACCCGGAACAGCCACAACATCATTTAGTGCAGCAACTGGTCCGACCTCCTTGCGAACTAAAGCCACTATCTGTTTTCTAAGATCTTCGCTATCAATCTGAGCCCCTGCTTTAAGTACCACGAACGCTTTTGGGATCTGTCCCTTGATGGCATCACCAACTCCAATCACGGCGCACTCTGCAACAAGCTCGTGTGTTGCCACAACCGCTTCAAGGGATCCAGTGCTTAATCGGTGGCCTGCAACATTTATCACGTCGTCAGTTCGTCCCATGATGTAGACATAGCCATCTTCATCGATGTAACCACCATCACCACTGGCATACATTCCAGGAAAGACAGTTAAGTAAGAATCGATGTAACGCTGGTCATCTCCCCAAAGTGTTGGCAATGTGCCAGGTGGAAGTGGCAAAGTGATTGCGATATTTCCTTCAGTGCTAGGTGGCAATTCTTTTCCTGATTCATCTAGAACGCGAATGTCATACCCAGGAATTGCAACCGTTGGTGATCCAGGCTTAATACGCATTTGTTCCAGTCCGCGCAGGTTGGATGCAATTGGCCAGCCAGTTTCGGTTTGCCACCAGTTGTCAATGACTGGGACTCCGAGCTTTTCGGTCGCCCAGTGATAGGTATCAGGATCCAAACGTTCACCAGCAAGAAACAGATTTTCAAACTTTGATAAATCTGTGCTCTTGATGAAATCACCGTTGTAATCTTCTTTTCGGATTGCCCGAATCGCAGTTGGCGCAGTAAACAGTCCCTTTACGCCGTACTTTTCAATTACTCGCCAAAAAGTTCCAGCATCTGGTGTTCCAACCGGCTTACCTTCAAACACAATCGTTGTGGCACCGGCAAATAGCGGTGCGTAAACAATATAAGAGTGCCCAACTACCCATCCAACGTCTGAAGCTGACCACCACATGTCCCCGGCTTCGATGTTGTAGACATTCTTCATTGACCAAGTAAGTGCAACTGCATGCCCGCCGTTATCGCGCACAATTCCTTTTGGTTTTCCAGTTGTGCCCGAGGTGTACAAAATGTACAGCGGATCAGTAGCTGCTACCGATACGCATTCAGCAGGTTCGGCCATAGCCATGGCATCTTTCCAGTCCATGTCTAGTGGACCAAGCTCAACAAGATGCTGCTCGCGCTGCATAATGATGCATCGATTTGGTTTGTGAGTGGCCATGGCAATCGATTCATCAAGCATTGGTTTGTATTCAACTATCCGCGTTGGTTCAAGACCACACGATGCGGAGACAATCACTTTTGGTTTGGCGTCATCGATTCGCGCCGCTAACTCAGCTGGTGCAAATCCACCAAACACGACGGAATGAACCGCGCCCAATCTGGCACACGCCAGCATGGCAATTAAAGCTTCAGGCACCATCGGCATATAAATAACTACCCGATCGCCTTTTTCCACGCCTGCCATTCGCAACGCGCCAGCAAAGCGAGCAGTCTTTTCAAGCATCTGGGCATAAGTCAGAGTTGATGACTTTCCCGTAATCGCACTTTCATGAATTACTGCTGGCTGATCTGCCCTGCCATCGATAACGTGGCGATCAAGTGCGTTGTAGCAAGTGTTTAACATGCCATCAGAAAACCAACGATAAAGCGGAACGTTGCTGTCATCCAAAATAACTTTTGGAGTTTTATCCCACTTAACAAGCTTGGCTGCTTCGCCCCAGAATCCCGAAGGGTCACTCAAGCTTTGTTGATATACCCGCTGGTATTCACTCATAAGAAGTGTCTATCACTAACTTCTAATAGCCGAGCAAGATTGCGCAAGAAAGAGAGTCTTAGTTCTTGGTCGCTGCTGCGAGCTGACCACAGGCGCCATCAATATCGCGGCCACGAGTGTCACGAACGGTGACAGGTACGCCATGGCTCTTTAGGCGGCGGACAAACTCAGCTTCATCTTCTGGGCGAGAGGCAGTCCATTTTGATCCCGGAGTTGGATTCAGTGGAATCAAATTCACGTGTACAAGGTTTCCCGCAAGTTTTTCACCCAATAAGTCCGCGCGCCAGGCCTGGTCGTTGATGTCTTTGATCATTGCGTACTCAATCGAGATTCGGCGGCCAGTTTTATCTGCGTAATACCAAGCAGCATCTAAAACTTCTTGGACTTTAAAACGCGTATTGATTGGTACTAAAGTGTCGCGTAATTCATCATCTGGGGCATGTAGGGAAACTGCAAGAGTTACTGGGATACCTTCTTCGGCCAACTGGCGCATCCGAGGGACTAAGCCAACGGTAGAAACCGTGATGCCACGGGCTGACATTCCAAAGCCAGCTGGCGCTGGTTCAGTTAGTCGACGGATCGCGCCTATGACGCTGTTGTAATTAGCCATTGGTTCGCCCATGCCCATGAAAACCAAATTGTTTACTCTGCCAACGCCGCCTTCAACTTCACCTTTGGCAAGGGATCGTGCGCCGGCTAATACTTGTTCAACAATTTCGGCTGTAGATAAGTTTCGAGTGAGCCCGCCCTGCCCGGTGGCGCAGAATGGGCAGTTCATGCCACAACCTGCCTGCGAGGAAATACACATGGTTACTCGATCGGTGTAGCGCATTAAAACGCTTTCGACAAGTACGCCATCAAAAAGTTTCCAAACCTGTTTAACCGTGGTTCCGTTGTCGCACTTAAGTTCGCGGACGCTGGTCATGAGTTCTGGGAAAAGTAGATCTTTTACTACTTCGCGCATTTCTGCCGGGACATCAGTCCATGAGTTTGTGTCGTCATTCAGGCGCTGGTACCACTGGCGGGAAAACTGATCTGCGCGAAATCCTGGCAATCCGAGTTCAACGACTTGTGCCTTGCGCTCTTCGACGGTCCAATCCGACCAGTGCTTTGGTGGTTTTGGTCGATTTGGTTCGACCATAATCAATTCACCGGGTGCAGGCATACCCATAGCCTACGGGTCAAACGCTACTTAGAGAAAAAATCCAAATAGCAGCCACGCCATAAAGGAGTTGATGACTAACGAGTCCAATCGATCCATAGCTCCGCCATGTCCGGGTAACAAAGACCCCATGTCCTTGATACCAAGGTCGCGTTTAATCATAGATTCGATCAGATCACCGATTGTTGCAGTAATCATCATGGCAAAACCGACGATTGCGCCTTCCCACCAAGGCTGCTCGAATACGTAGACCCATAGCGCAACACCGACTACCAATTGAAGTATTAGTGCGCCAGCAAATCCTTCCCAAGATTTCTTCGGTGAGATATTTGCCGCCATTGAATGCTTACCAAATATGGCACCCGCTACATAACCACCCAAATCGGTTGCAGCAGTTAGCAGAATAAAGGCCAAGACTTTCCAGGCGCCATCGTCTTGCGTTGATAGTAAAACAGCAAAGCCGGCAAGCAGTGGTGCATAAACCAAGGCGAAAATCGATCGAGTTACATGATGAACATAAGCTTCTTGACCATCAAGTAATCGAACTGTCAAAACTAAGAGTGCACTTGCGACAAAGGCTGAAACCAAACCTTCAACACCTGCAACAGATGCGGCGATAACCATTGTTGGCGCCAAGATTTGAAGCAAAATGCTCATGCGATCCGAAAGTCCAACTGCAAGAGATTTACTCAGTTCTCGAACCGCCAACATCGCTGCAAACGCAACAAGAATTGCAAAGAATCGAACTTCAATAAATAGAGATGCGATTACTGTGACTAAAAGTCCTATCCCAACCGCAGTGGCTGCGGGTAGATTTCTTCCAGCTTTGCCGTAATCAGTTTGATTAGAAGTCATTGACTAGACCTCTAGAAGTTCAGCTTCTTTGTGCTTAAGCATGTC
>CAIYGJ010000064.1 GCA_903925705.1 uncultured Actinomycetes bacterium
CAGAGCCAGAGCCAGAGCCAGAGCCAGAGCCAGAGCCAGAGCCAGAGCCAGAGCCAGAGCCAGAGCCAGAGCCAGAGCCAGAGCCAGAGCCAGAGCCAGAGCCAGAGCCAGAGCCAGAATTAATCGCGCCGTCACTTCCCGCGGCCATTCCTGAAGCGAAACGATCCCGAAAATCGGGGAAGGTAATGATGCTGATTTCAGATGTATTAATTACGTTTGCGATCTTTGCAATCATGTATGCGGGATATCAAACAGTTTGGTCAAAACAAGTTTCACAAAAAAATGTAGCTGAGGCTAAAGCTGAGGTGGAATTAAAGTGGACAGAAGCCCCCGCTGCTGAACCTTCGCCTCATCAAGGTTTTGCGCTTGCATACATTCCACGACTACAAGACAAGGTTTGGGGACTTCCAATTTCCAAAGGTGTCTCATCGGAAGATTTGATGTCTGGACTTGGACTTTATCCCGATAATTCATTACCGGGCGAGAAGGGAAACTTCGCCCTTGCCGGCCATCGATCTACATTTGGCGAGCCACTAGCCAACATTAATCAACTAAAACAAAACGATGAAGTCATTATTCAAACCGCTGGGAATTGGTATATCTACAAATTAGTTTTGGATGAAATTGTTGATCCAGATGCAACGTGGGTCTTAGATCCCAATCCTGGTGGGATCGTAAACAAAACGGGTATTGAAGAAATGATTACATTAACAACGTGTGATCCTCGCTGGGGTTCCACGCATCGTTGGATTTGGTGGGGAGTGCTGACTGAGGTTCGCCCGATTGAACAAGTGCCTGATGCGGTAGCTGCAGTGCAAGAGGGTCAGGTGTAGTAGAAATGTATTCCTGGATTTGGAGCAAGCTACCGGGTGGAAGAATCGCAAAGACTTTCGTTGCTGCAGTAATACTCGCTGGGCTTGCGTTCTTTATGTTCACAATTGGTTTTCCAGCAATTGAGCATTACTTCAATGTTGATCAAACAACCATTACTGAATAAAAGTGGCGGTATCGGTGGGATTTGAACCCACGGTGCGCTTGCACGCACACAACTTTTCGAGAGTTGCACCTTCGGCCGCTCGGACACGATACCGAGATCAAGATTACTAGTTAATCAATGACAACCGAAATCACTGATTTATCTTTGGGCTTTGAAAAACTCACTCAAAATAGCGGCACACTCATCCGCTAAAACTCCAGAAACAACTACTGGTCGGTGCGGCAACCGACGATCTCGAACTACATCCCAAAGTGAACCAACTGCGCCAGCTTTTTCATCGAACGCGCCAAAAACAATTCGACCAACTCTTGCTTGAACCGCAGCACCAGCACACATCGTGCACGGCTCAAGAGTCACAACCAAAGTGTGGTCATCAAGTCGCCATGAGTTGTTAGCAATTGCCGTTTGGCGCATTGCGACAATCTCAGCATGATTCATTGGATCGCTATCAATTTCTCGCGTGTTAAATCCTTGGCCGACGACTTCACCGTGGGAATTCAGCACAACCGCACCAACTGGAACATCACCTTGTTGCGAAGCTTTCGCAGCAAGATCCAAAGCCATGCGCATGGCTTCATTGAATTCAAGGTTTAGCACTTGTTCATTGTTTCACTATTGCTGTCGATTTTTCACAATGCAAAAACTTTGTTATTCTTTCAACAGGTCAAGAGTGATAGCGATAAGTCCCGGCTAGCTATCCGACAACCCTTGCAGACCGCGATGGGGTGCCTCCGGATGAGGACCTGGCCACGCAAGTGGCAAGCGCGGGTCCATAACAGGGCCCAACATGGGTGAACAACCGTTGACCCATGCCACCTGAAGTATCAAGGAGACAAGCGTGAAGAACGCATCAACACGTCGATTTGGCATTGCCCTAGTTGCAGCATCAGCGCTGCTATTAACCGCATGCTCATCGTCATCAGAAACAGCCGCATCCTCAGCACCAACTGCAGCCGAAACCAACGGTAGTGAATGTGCACCAGAGAGCATGCAGACACTAACAACCGGAAAACTTGCAATCGCAACTGGTGAACCTGCCTACTACCCATGGGTTATCGATGACAAGCCTGAATCAGGCGCAGGCTTTGAATCTGCAGTTGCTTATGCAGTTGCTGCTCAACTTGGTTTTGCCGCTGAAGACGTATCTTGGGTTCGCACCACATTTGATGGCGCTATCACTCCAGGTGCAAAGGACTTCGATTTCAATTTGCAGCAGTTCTCAATTACTGAAGAACGTAAAGCAGCTGTTGATTTCTCGAGCCCTTACTACTCAGCTCCGCAGGCAATCGTTTCCTACACAGGCAGCCCAATCGAAGGTAAGACAACCATCGAAGAACTTAAGGGTGCAAAGCTAGGCGCTGGTGTTGGAACAACATCACTAGATGCAATCAAAACTGTGTTCGGTTCCGAACCGCAGGCATTCAATGACAACGCTGCTGCCGTAGCTGCGCTTAAGAATGGTCAGATTGATGGAATCGTCGTTGACCTTCCAACTGCTTTCTACCTATCTGGTGTTGAAGTTGAAGGTGGCATCATCGTAGGCCAGCTTCCATCAACTGGTGATGGGGATAACTTCGGTTTGTTGCTTTCTAAGGGCAGCCCAATCACTGCCTGCGTTTCACAGGCAGTGGATGATATCCGCGCCAGTGGCGAACTAGATGAAATCACTGCAAAGTGGCTTTCAACTGAAGCAGGAGCCCCAGTTCTTAAATAGTTCTGGTTTAGTTAGATCATGAGTAACGACAGCCCGGCCCGAGAAACTTCGGGTCGGGCTTTGTCGTGGACTCCGAGCCAACGTGAACTTGAGCGTCAGGCATCCCGCAAGTCCATTGGTCGCAAGAAAGCTTTAATCGCCACTCTGTCGTCCGTTATTGTTATCGGTTCATTGATCCGCCTGATCGTAACTTCACCAGGTTGGCAATCTGTAAAAGACACATTCTTTGATTGGTCTTATGGCGGCGAAGTCCTTGGCGCAGTCGCCAAAGGTTTGATTGTCAACATTCGACTCACAATCATCGCGGCGATTTTAATTGGCATCTTTGCGATGATTCTGGCGTTACTTCGGACGTCACGTTCTGCAGCACTTACTCCGTTTCGGATTATGGCAACGGCCTATGTAGATATCTTCCGTGGCGTGCCATTGCTTTTGGTCATTTTGCTTATCGGATTCGGTGTTCCAGCACTTCGGATCGAAGGGCTAACCAATAGCGTGCTAATCCTTGGCACCACTGCAGTAGTGCTGACCTACTCGGCCTACGTTGCTGAAGTAATTCGAAGCGGAATACTTTCGATTCATCCAAGTCAGCGGGCAGCTGCACGCTCGCTTGGATTAAGTTCCTCACAAACTATGCGGCACGTAGTTCTGCCACAAGCCCTAAAGCGCGTGGTTCCACCGCTTCTTAACGACTTAGTCGCACTCTTAAAGGACACCGGCTTAGTTTCAATTCTTGGCGTGACTGACGCAGTTCGTGCTGCGCAGATCGCAAGTTCGCGCACATTTAACTACACGCCATATGTAACAGCGGCAATCTTGTTCCTGTTAATCACAATTCCTTTGACTCGCTATACCGATCGGGTACTAGCTAAGTCAATGAAACGTCAGAATGCGCAGGGCGCAGCATGAACGTACTAGAAGTCAAGAACTTACGAAAAAGCTTTGAAGACAATGTGGTTTTGAACGACTTGTCCTTAACCGTTCCAGATCACACCGCCACAGTATTAATAGGTGCATCTGGCTCTGGTAAATCAACACTTTTGCGTTGCATTAACTTGCTAGACACGATTGATGACGGATCGATCTATTTGGATGGAAAAGAAATTTCAGATCCAGAGATAAATGTTGATGAAGTTAGAAAAAACCTGGGCATGGTGTTTCAGTCTTTCAACTTGTTTCCGCACATGAGCGTGCTCGATAACATCATGCTGTCGCCGGTTCGGGTACACAAACTTCCAAAAGAACAAGCTCGTGACGAAGCGATGACACTTCTACGTCGATTCGACTTAGCCGATAAAGCTGATCAGTTTCCAGATCGACTAAGTGGCGGGCAGCAGCAACGGGTAGCGATCATTAGATCTATCGCAGTCAAGCCACGCTTGCTGTTACTTGATGAAGTTACTTCTGCACTTGATCCAGTTTTAGTTAACGAAGTTTTGTCAATTGTGCGAGACCTAAAAGCAGATGGCATGGCAATGGTCTTAGCAACACATGAAATGGGATTTGCTACTCAAGTAGCTGACGAAGTTTGTTTCTTAAAAGATGGCAACATTATTGAGCGGGGTCCAGCTTCGCAGGTCATCTCTGCACCTCAAGAAGCAGAAACTAAAGATTTTCTTCGTCGAGTTCACGAAGCTGGGCGACTTTAAGATCCAGGATGGTCAATCACGCGAGCGTGCAGTGAAGTTCGACCTTGAAGCGCAGCACGAACTGCGCGGTGCAATCCATCCTCTAAATACAGTTGTCCGTTCCAGCGCACAACATGAGCAAACAAATCACCAAAGAATGTGGAGTCACTAGCAAGCAGTGCGTTCAGGTCCAAGGTGCTACGAATTGTTGATAAATCCGAGAGCTTGATTTGCCGTGGAGCCAACGAGCCCCATTCCTCACTGGCTATATCTAGCTCCGGATATGGACGCTCATTTAGGACTGACTTAAAGATCACATTTAAACAATAGGGAAAACCCCGCTAAGTATGGGTATTTGGCTGGTTGGGTATGTCGCTAGCAGCGAACAAACCTCACATAATGGTCATTAGGTTTAGCAGTCAGGGCCATTGAGTAGTACCGTAAAGATTCAATTAAATACGCGATTTTAAAGGGCGTTGGTTTCAAGGCATGAAGATAAAGTCACTTTTGCGATCCCCACTTACTTGGATAGTTCTTGCCGTAATGGCGTTGCTGATTGGCAGCAGCACCATCACAGGCAGCGGTTCGACAGAAAAAGTAGACACCTGGAAAATCGTTGACGACATCCAGCAGGGACGCGCCAAGTCCGTAACTTTGGTTGATAATGATCAACTAATTAATGTCACTTTGACTGATGACACAAAACTGACGGCGAACTACATTGCCGGTCAGGGCACTGACTTAATTGACTTACTGAAGTCTGAAAAAACAAAAGGTAACCTGCCAGATGGCTACAACGTTGTAGTTCCAAAGCAATCTTTCTTAGTTAGTCTGCTCGCTTCCGTTCTTCCGATCATTCTGATTTTGGGCTTGTTGTTCTACTTCATGGGACAAATGCAAGGCGGCGGCAAGGTCATGCAGTTTGGTAAGTCACGCGCCAAAATGATCACTAAAGATATGCCACAAACAACTTTTGCTGATGTTGCAGGCGCCGATGAAGCGGTACAAGAACTTGAAGAAATCAAAGAATTTTTACAAGAGCCAGCAAAGTTTCAAGCACTTGGCGCGAAGATTCCAAAAGGTGTACTTCTATATGGTCCGCCAGGAACGGGTAAAACACTTTTAGCTCGCGCAGTAGCTGGCGAAGCCGGTGCCCCGTTCTTTTCAATCTCAGGTTCTGACTTTGTAGAAATGTTTGTTGGTGTCGGTGCCAGCCGTGTTCGCGATTTATTTGAACAGGCTAAAGCAAACGCCCCGGCAATTATTTTCATTGATGAAATTGATGCTGTTGGTCGTCATCGCGGCGCCGGTATGGGTGGTGGCCACGATGAGCGTGAGCAGACGCTAAACCAGATGCTCGTTGAAATGGATGGCTTCGATGGCAACACTGGAGTGATTCTGATCGCTGCAACTAACCGTCCTGACATTTTGGATCCTGCGCTTCTTCGCCCAGGTCGCTTTGATCGCCAAATTGCAGTTGATGTTCCAGACCTAGTTGGTCGCCGCGATGTATTAGCTGTGCACGCAAAGGGTAAACCACTTGAAGAAGATGTAGACCTGATGGCTGTTGCACGTCGTACCCCAGGGTTCTCGGGCGCAGATCTTGCGAACGTTTTGAACGAAGCCGCATTATTAACGGCGCGCACAGATCAAAAAATTATTACTAATGCAACACTCGATGAAGCGATTGATCGCGTAATTGGCGGTCCACAAAAGCGCACTCGAGTTATGGGCGAACACGAAAGATTAATCACCGCGTATCACGAAGGTGGCCACGCACTTGTTGCTGCTGCGCTTCCAAATACTGACCCAGTACATAAGGTCACGATTTTGCCTCGCGGTCGCGCACTTGGTTACACCATGGTTTTGCCAGAGAACGATAAGTACTCAACCACCCGAAGTGAAATGCAGGATCAACTTGCGTACATGCTTGGTGGCCGTGCTGCGGAAGAAATGGTTTTCCACGATCCAACAACTGGCGCCAGCAACGACATCGAAAAGGCAACATCGGTTGCCCGCAAGATGGTTATGCAATTTGGTATGACTGAGCGTTTAGGTGCAATCAAGTACGGCGCCGAATCAGGCGAAGTATTTATGGGCCGCGACATGGGCCATGGCCGCGAATATTCTGAAGAAGTTGCATCCGCAATTGATGAAGAAGTTCGCGCATTTATTGATGTAGCTCACCATGAGGCTTATGAAATCTTGGCCGAAAACCGCGATGTACTAGACGCCCTGGTAATTGAATTACTTGAGAAGGAAACGCTTAACCGCGAAGAGATTGAACGAATCTTTGTACCTCTTAAGCGTCGTCCAGGTCGTCCGGCTTGGACCGGCTCAGCCCGACGTAACCCAAGTGACCGCCCACCGGTTGATGTCCCGCCGCTAGCTCTTACTAACGCATTTGGACCAAAGCCAGTGGCACAGGCAAGTGAATCAGCCGCTGAAGCTGATGGCGCCACTTCGGAACCAACAGAGACACCACAGGCTGACGCGTGAGCATCGACCCAATTGAAAAATTGAGCGAACCACCCGCGCTGCAATCTTATGATTCAGCACGCGTTGAGGCCGCTATTCGGGAATTGCTGATTGGCATCGGAGAGAATCCAGACCGTGAAGGTTTAGCCCAAACTCCGGCCCGCGTCGCTAAGTCATATGCCGAAATATTCGGTGGACTTCATCAAACCGCCCGCGACGTATTAACAACCACCTTTTCACTAGGACATGATGAGCTGGTTGTAGTGCGAGATATTCCGATCTATTCCACGTGCGAGCATCACTTGCTGCCTTTCCATGGCGTTGGACATGTTGGCTACATTCCTGGCGAAGATGGACAGATAACCGGACTCTCAAAGATCGCTCGGTTAGTTGATATGTATTCTCGACGTCCACAAGTTCAAGAACGTCTAACAACTCAAATTGCGGACGCGATGACTGACATCTTAGGCGCCCGCGGTGTGATCGTAGTTATTGAATGTGAACACCTG
>CAIYGJ010000065.1 GCA_903925705.1 uncultured Actinomycetes bacterium
ACTTTCCGGTGGTTCAGCCAGCGTTCCGGGGTCCTTTGCATTTGCAAATCTAAACACTGTGCCAGCAGTTGGCAGAGCCTCGCATCAAGTGGTCTTCACCCCAACCGAAACAACGAACTACACAACCGTTACCTCATCAGGTGACACAAAAGTCGCTGTCACTGTTTCCAGGGCGATACCGAATGTTTCTGCTTGGCCATCAGCTGGGGGAATAGTTAGCGGACAATCACTATCTGATGTTCTACTTTCTGGTGGTTCAGCCAGCGTTCCGGGATCCTTTGCATTTGGGAATCTAAACACTGTGCCAGCAGTTGGCAGTGCCTCGCATCAAATGGTCTTCACGCCAACCGATACCACCAACTACACGACCGTTACTTCGTCAGGAAATACAAACGTCACCGTCGTTGTGTCGCAACCAACAGTTGTTTTAAACGATCCAATGATCCTGACGGCAACTGCGAGTCAATCAACTTCAATGAGCATGAACATTCCGCTCTATGGAACGGTCTCTAACATAACTATCGATTGGGGCGATGGCACAACGAGTGGACCATTTAGCTCAACCCGTAATCAAGGAATTTGGTCGCCCCCTGGCAATCAGTCTCACACTTACTCAACCCCGGGCACTTACACGATCACCATTAGCGGAACGCAACTTACTAAATTTGGCATCGAAGGTATTGGCCAGACTGCGGCCCTAACTGCGGTGCAAAGTTTTGGCAACCTTGGATTAACGGATCTCAATTGGGCATTTGCCCATGCCAGCAAGTTAACTTCGGTTCCAGCTCAACTTCCCGCCGGAGTCACTAATTTATCGGGAACTTTTTTCTTTGCAACTTCGTTTAATCAAGACATAACAACATGGGATACCAGTTCGGTAACAGACATGTCCAGCATGTTCGAATACGCAACTGCCTTTAACAATGGAAGCACCACAGATGATGGCTTGCATTCAATGAGATCAATCCCTGGCGGCTGGAACACATCTCAAGTTTCAAACTTCTGGGCAATGTTTTCGTCAGCACGTGCCTTTAATCAGGACGTAAGTTCCTGGGATACCAGTTCCGCAACTGTTATGGCAGGAATGTTTGGGGCTGCAACTTCGTTTAACAATGGCAGCCCAACAGATGACAGTTCGCACCCGCTCTTAACTAACGCAAACAAATGGAAGCTATCAAAAGTTGGCAACCTTGCTGGCATGTTCTATGGCGCAGTGTCATTCAATCAATCAGTTGCAAACTGGGACACCAAGAGCGTAAACCAGACAAGTAGGCTTTTTTATGGCGCAACTTTGTTTGATCAAAACATAGGTGGCTGGGATATCTCCAATTTCAACTATGCGTCATGGGACATGATCACGGGCGCAGGTTTTAGTCCAGCTAACTACGACGCTTTGTTAATCGGATGGGAAGCGCAAAGCACTCCGAATATCAATCTGTATTCAAACGCAGACATTAAATACACATCTGCTGGACAAGCCGCGCGAGCTGCGCTAATTGCAAGAGGTTGGCAAATTTCAGATGGGGGGCTAGGCGGCGGCACGCCCACTATCAAATCTTGGCCCACCGCCAGTGGAATAGTTAGCGGGCAGTCACTTTCGGATTCAGTACTTTCAGGTGGGCGCGCAAATGTAACCGGAAAATTTGCTTTTGTGAACCCTGATATCAAGCCCGCTCCAGGTAAGGCTTCGTATCAAGTGGCCTTCACACCGACCGACAC
>CAIYGJ010000066.1 GCA_903925705.1 uncultured Actinomycetes bacterium
GTTAAAGAGTTAATTAATCTAATTTTGGTGGTTTGGAATGAAAAAACTTGTCCGCAGCGCGACTTTAGTCGTGGCTATTTCTTTGCTAGTTACTTCATGCTCCAAGGGGACTCAAGCAACTGACGCCAGTTCAACCCCAACTCCAATTCCTTCTGATGCACCAGCAACATTGTGGCCATTTACCCAACTACCTGGCCCAGCTGATGCTGCTGAAAAGCCAGTACTTGCGATAAAGATCGAAAATGATCCCAGCGTTCGTCCGCAGTACGGCTTAGACATGGCCGACATAGTTTTTGAAGAACTTGTTGAAGGCGGAATGACTCGGTTTATCTCAGTTTTTCAGTCTGAAATTCCAAAAGAAGCTGGACCAGTTCGAAGTGGTCGACATGTAGATGCCAGCATCGTCCCAACATTTGCAGACTATTTTGTTTTCTCAGGTGCTGCTAGAGCGACTTTGAAATATTTCTCCCAAACCATTCCAAGCAGCGTAGTGATTGCAACTGAAGGCGCTCCGGGAATGCACCGAACTAAGTACCACCCAATGCCACACAACTTATTCATGTACCCACAAGATTTGATTGACAGCGGTAAGGCCGCAGTATCAAAGACCGATGGCTTCTTTGTAAAGCCAACTGCCGTTTCAGAACCAGCTGGTATTGCAATCAGTAAAGTTGATCTGAAATTTAGTCCAGCTACGAAGCCGAATTGGACTTGGGACGGTGCAACAAAACTTTGGTTACGTGACGATGGCAAGAAGCCACACATGGCAATCAGCGGCGACCAGCTATCTGCCACGAGTTTGGTAGTGCTCAAAGTTGCTGAAACAGACGCTGGCTACAAGGGTTCAACTGGTGGTTATGTTCCTCGCACTGTTGTAACTGGAACTGGCAAGGGATATTTGATTATTGGCGACACAATGACTGAAGTCACTTGGTCCAAGCCTGATGAGGTTACCCAGATGACTTTGACTGATCCTTCAGGAAACGTTGTTCATCCAGCACCAGGTAAGACATGGGTTGAACTGATTACTACAAGTGGGGATGCTGCTTTTACGCCGGCAGCCGCACCGTCAGCGTCGCCTTCAAAGTCCTAGAAGTTTTAGGCGTTATCCAGTTGATGGGTTTCGTCTTGAACATCAACGGCTACTGCGCGAAGTCGAACTTCGTGCTCCTTGAAGTGATGTCCACAGAACTGAAGGGCTGATCCGCCTTCGAGAAACACGCGTACGAGAGCTTGGGCTGCGCATCGGTCACAACGATCAGCAGCAGTTAGTGGAGTACGAGTGATTGTTGAAGTCATTCTTGCACCAGTTCCCTTTAATCGTGTTTTACGTGTTCTGACTATTGTTTAATCATTTCAGACTCTTTGCTCTCTAACACGCCGAGAACTACCATCGTGAGACTTGGTTCACTACGGGCGTATTACTGCGCAATCTTGTTTGTATCGAAATCTAAATTCACAAACGCACTTGCTTGCCGATTGTAGGCGGCGTGGCAGCCCCAGAAACAGGTGAAAAATGCCTATTCTTAAGGGGTTATGGTAGCCAAAAAGACCGCAGCAAGTTCGGGTGATTACAACGCATCTGATTTATCGGTCCTAGAAGGCCTAGATGCGGTCCGTAAGCGCCCAGGTATGTACATCGGTTCCACTGACTCCCGCGGCTTAATGCACTGCCTGTGGGAGATCATCGATAACTCGGTAGATGAGGCGCTCGGCGGCCATTGCACTCGAATCGAAGTTACTTTGCATTCCGACCAGATCGCCGAAGTTCGAGATAACGGTCGAGGCATCCCAGTAGATGTTGAACCAAAAACCAAGCTCACTGGTGTTGAGGTTGTTATGACAAAACTTCACGCAGGTGGAAAATTCGGTGGCGGTTCGTACACCGCATCCGGTGGCCTGCATGGTGTGGGTGCCTCGGTAGTTAACGCGCTGTCTAGTCGTCTCGATGTTGAAGTAGATCGCTCTGGAAACACTCACGTGATGAGCTTTAGTCGCGGTGCACCTGGAGTTTTTGTCGGCAAGGACGAAACTGGCAAATTCACTAAACAAGGTGGCTTGAAGAAGGCTGGCAAGCCCGCAAAGAAAACAGCAACTGGAACCCGAATTAAGTTCTGGGCAGATGCCCAAATATTCACCCCGGATGCAGCTTTTGATTTAACTGAAATTCACGCTCGCGCCAGACAGACGTCATTCCTGGTTCCAGGACTAACCATCGTGGTAACCGACAATCGATTAAAGAGCGACAACACTTCTGAGTTTGTCCACGTTGGTGGAATTTCTGAATTCTGCGAATTCCTAACGACCGGCGAAGCGGTATCACCGGTAATTCGATTAAAAGGAACTGGAAAGTTCACCGAAACTGTTCCGGTGCTTGATGATCAGGGACACATGACCCCGCAAGAAGTTGAGCGCGAACTTGGCGTAGACATTGCACTACTTTGGAACAACACTTACGACACCACGTTGCAGTCCTATGTGAATATCATTTCAACACCAAAGGGTGGCACGCACGTCACTGGCTTTGATCGTGCGATCGTCAAGGTTTTAAACGAACAACTAAAAGCTCAGCGCCTCCTTAAAGCTGGCGAAGACGCAGTATCAAAAGAAGATGTGCAAGAAGGTTTAACTGCTGTTGTTACCGTGCGCTTGGCCGAACCACAATTCGAAGGCCAAACCAAGGAAATTCTCGGTACCCCAGCAGCCGCAAAGATTGTCAACACTGTCGTGAGCAACGAGCTGTCTAATTGGTTTACTAATCCACCTCGTGGCGCCAAGCCAGCGACCAGAATCGTGTTAGACAAAGTAGCCAACGCATCCAGAGCACGCCTGGCAGCTCGCCACCATCGCGATACTCAGCGTCGCAAGACAGCTCTGGAGTCATCAACTCTGCCAGCAAAACTAAAGGACTGCCGAAGCGAAGACAACGATCGCACTGAATTGTTTATTGTCGAAGGTGACAGCGCGTTAGGCACGGCCAAGTCGGCGCGCAATAGCGAGTTCCAGGCTTTGCTTCCGATCCGAGGCAAGATCCTTAACGTGCAGAAAGCTTCACTTGCTGACATGTTGAAAAACAATGAATGCGCTTCAATTTTGCAGGTCATTGGCGCAGGTTCTGGTCGATCCTTTGATATGGAGTCAGTTCGTTACAACAAGATCATTATTCTGGCGGATGCTGACGTCGACGGCGCACATATCCGCACGTTGTTGTTGACGTTGTTCCAGCGTTATCTGACTCCACTGCTTGAAGCAGGCCGTGTCTACGCTGCAGTGCCGCCGCTTCATCGCATTGAGGTTGTGGGCGCGGCAAAGAAGCCAGGAGAGATCATCTACACCTACAGTGATGCTGAAATGGCTGCCACAGTCAAAGAGCTAACCAAACAAGGTAGGCGCTGGAAAGAGCCAATTCAGCGCTACAAAGGCCTTGGTGAAATGGACGCGGTCCAATTGCGCGAAACCACAATGGATCCAGATGCCCGTACGCTCCGCAGAATCACAGTGAAAGATGGCGTTGCAGCTGAAGCGATCTTTGAATTACTGATGGGCAATGAAGTAGCCCCTCGCAAGGACTTTATTGCAACAGCAGATATCGACCGCGAACGGATCGATGCTTAACTAGCGATTGTTGTGCGACGTGGTGTTGCAAAAGCCTTTGATACTTCATCAAGTTCAGTAGCTACTTGAGCCTTAATTGCCTCTTCACTCTTGAGCAGTGCATTGAGTTTGGCGATCGCTGCCTTCAACTCCTTGGATTCAGTTTCAAGTTCAATCTTGCTCATTTTGGTGAGGCGACGAAGTGGCATATCAAGAATGTAAGTGGCCTGCTCGTCATTGAGTTTGAAGGATTTAATCAATTCAACTTTTGCTTCATGGGCATCATCGCTGCCACGAATAATTTTGATGACCTTATCGATGTCGATGATCGCTTTCAGTAAACCATCAACCAAGGTGAGGCGAGCAGTTGCTTTGGCTTTACGGAACTCAGAACGGCGACGAACCACTTCAATCCGGTGATCGATAAAGACTTGGAGGAGTTCGCGCAGACCTAATGTCAGTGGCTTGCCTTTAACAAGTGCCACAGCATTGATCGAGAAGCCATCTTCCAGGGGAGTGAGCTTGTAGAGCTGCTCAAGCACTTGCTCTGGCTCGAAACCATTCTTTAATTCAATTACAACGTTGGTGCCAGTTTGGCCATCAGTGAGATCGATAATGTCTGA
>CAIYGJ010000067.1 GCA_903925705.1 uncultured Actinomycetes bacterium
AGATCTGCCATCGCGCTTCGTGCGTTATCAACTGATGCTTCGGCATTGCGCTCAGCTTCGGTAATGGTTGCCTGGTTGGCAAGTGGCCCAGTCATGGTCTTACAAATTGCTTGCCCAACGGAAAGCGGAGTTTGGGTTCCACCTGGGCCATCAAAGTGGGCGACACCAGATTCAAGGGATGGAAAAGCAGAACGGACACGGGCAACATCAAAAGTCATGACGCAATCCTATTTCTAAACAACCAAACTTCCCCCCTTGAGTACGGTCTAGAAACATCAGCCACACACGTCACAAGAATGACCCAGCGCGGTGTGTGTTTGCTCACAAGACCTATTTCTAGGGGATTTTTCGGGTTTTTGAGTTAGTTTTTTGTTCATTTGGGGTGCATTCTAAGTTAATCCCGTAAAGCCTTGGAAGAGGTTTTCAATCAAGGAGTTCTTGTGAGCAGTTCAACCATTCCAGGTTTTGCAGACGCGCCAACTAAAAACAAGCGCTTACTTGCTTGGGTGCAAGAAGTTGCCGAGCTAACGACGCCGGATCGCATCGAATGGTGCGACGGCTCCGATGCTGAATGGGATCGACTAACACAAGAACTTGTGGCAAGTGGAACTCTTACCCCATTGAATTCTGAAAAGCGACCTAACTCTTTCCTTGCCCGCTCCCATCCAAGTGACGTGGCGCGCGTTGAAGACCGCACATACATCTGCTCAGTAAAAGAAGAAGACGCTGGTCCAACTAATAACTGGATGGAACCAAGCGAAATGAAGACAATCCTTCGCTCAACTTTCAAGGGTTGCATGCGTGGTCGCACTATGTACATCGTTCCGTTTTCAATGGGCCCATTAGGTTCAGAAATCAGTGCACTAGGTGTCGAGATCACAGACTCTCCATATGTTGTTATCAGCATGAAGATGATGACTCGCATGGGTAAAGCTGCTTTAGATCTAATCGGCGAACACGGTGACTTTGTCCCAGCACTTCACTCCGTAGGTGCGCCACTTGAGCAAGGGCAAAAAGATGTTGCTTGGCCATGCAGTGAAACGAAATACATTGTGCAGTTCCCAGAAGAGCGCGAAATCTGGTCGTACGGTTCTGGTTACGGTGGCAACGCACTGTTAGGCAAGAAGTGTTTTGCACTTCGTATCGCTTCAGTAATGGCTCGCGATGAAATGTGGCTAGCTGAGCACATGCTTATTTTGAAGTTAACTTCACCTAAAAATAAGACTCACTACATTGCGGCAGCATTCCCGTCAGGTTGTGGCAAGACGAACCTGGCAATGCTTGAGCCAACAATTCCTGGTTGGAAAGTTGAAACCATCGGCGATGACATTTGTTGGATGCGCCCTGGCCTAGATGGTCGCTTGTATGCGATTAACCCTGAAGCTGGTTTCTTCGGCGTCGCGCCAGGAACTGGCATGAAAACAAATGCCAATGCAATCCGCTCGCTATACGCAAATTCGCTTTTCACCAACGTGGCACTAACTGATGATGGAGACATTTGGTGGGAAGGTTTAACCGAAGAGCCACCAGCTCACTTAATTGACTGGAAGGGCAATGACTGGACTCCAGATTCTGAAGAAGTTTCAAGCCATGCCAACTCGCGCTTCACGGCACCTGCAGAACAATGCCCATCGATTTCAGATGA
>CAIYGJ010000068.1 GCA_903925705.1 uncultured Actinomycetes bacterium
CGGTTTCAAAGTTGAAACTTCTGATGGTGAAATCATGGCTAAATATGTTGTGGCGGCAACTGGACCATTTCAAAAACCAGCGATACCGCCCGTGGTTCCAGCAACTGCAACTATCCACCAATTGCACTCAAGTGATTACCATAATCCCGAGCAGCTTCCAGAAGGTGGCGTAATTGTCGTAGGTGCTGGTTCATCGGGCGTTCAAATTGCAGCTGACTTGAAGCGCGCAGGCAGAGACGTTTACCTTTCAGTCGGCGAACACGATAGGCCCCCTAGACGATATCGCGGTCGAGACAATGTTTGGTGGCTTGGAGTTCTAGGTAAGTGGGACTTGGCTACTCCACCTACTGGCGCGGAACATGTAACTATCGCCGTGAGCGGTTTCGATGGTGGCAAAACTGTAGATTTCCGAGACTTGGCAAATAGCGGCATTACGCTGCTTGGCTTGACTGCTTCATATGAGAATGGCGTACTGAAGTTTGCAGATGATTTAGAGCGCAACATCACCCGTGGTGACACCAACTTCTTATCCGTGCTCAATGAAGCAGATGAATTCATCAAACAAAACAATTTGGATCTACCACTAGAGCCTGAAGCACACATCTTGGGACCTATGCCTGATGCTGCGCTGAATCCAATTCGTGAATTGGATCTTGTTAAAGCAGGTATCACTACGATTCTTTGGGCAACTGGTTATTCACTTGATTACTCATGGCTACAGGTACCTGGCGCAATTACGGAATCGGGGAAACCCGCACATCAACGCGGGGTATCCAACGCCAGTGGCATCTACTTTCTAGGACAACCTTGGCTTTCCAGACGGGGTTCGGCATTTATTTGGGGGGTTTGGCATGACGCAAAATTCCTTGCGGATCAGATCGAAATTCAACGCAGCTACAAGCGCTATTCCGGGTATGCCAGAATCGTCAAATAATTTAAATCACCGCTAGCCAACCCCGGCTTTCGACTAACGTAAAACTTGAAGCTACCGAAGGAATCAGATGACTCACAAGAGAATCCGGCCATTCAACACCAAGGTCACTTATCCCGAGCAAAATTTGGACAACGACTTAGCGCAAGCTGTTGTAGCTGGCAACACGGTGTACCTGCGAGGTCAAATTGGTCAAGATCTCGATACTCGCGAGTCAGTTGGAATTGGTGACGTTGAAGCGCAAGCCGAGAAAGCCATGGCCAACATCAAGATGTTGCTCGAGGAAAGCGGCTCAGAACTTGGTGATATTACAAAAATCACGATTTATTTAGTTGACATCCGCTACCGCGAACCGGTCTATCGCGTAATGGGAAAGTGGCTAAAGGGAGTTCATTACGTATCGACTGGAATTGTTGTTACTGCCCTTGCTCGCCCGGAGTGGTTAGTTGAAATTGATGCAACTGCTGTAATCCCGGAAACCAGAGATTAATGACAATTAGTATTGCCGCTCGCTGCGAACGAACTGGAGCCTTTGGAGTTGCAATCAGCAGCTCAAGTCCTGCAGTTGGCTCTCGCTGTCCAAATGTGCGGGCAGGTGTCGGAGCAGTATCAAGTCAAAATGTGACTGATCCAAGCCTTGGCCCGGCACTCTTGGATGCACTGCAAGCCGGTCTTGGCGCCCAAGATGCCATCGAGAAAATAAGTGCAGTTGCAACACATCCTGAATTTCGACAACTAACAGTTGTCGATAGCACGGGTGAAGCGGCTGTCTATTCGGGCGAGAAATCACTCGGCATAAATGCTGAAGTAACGGCCAAAAACGTAGCTGCGGCTGGAAATATGTTGGCCAATGAATCGGTGATCCAAGCCATGGTCGATTCATTCAACAAGTCAGAAGATAAAGAATTAGCAGATCGATTAATACTTTCGCTGGAAGCGGGCGTTAAGGCAGGCGGCGAAGCCGGACCAGTTCATTCGGCTGCAGTATTAGTTGCAACTGAAGTTTCCTGGCCTACGACAAACCTTCGAGTTGACTGGGATGAAGATCCAATCGCAAAGCTACGAGAAATTTATAACGTTTGGGCACCGCAGGCGCAAGATTATTTGACTCGAGCGCTTAATCCCAACACGGCACCTTCTTACGGCGTTCCAGGAGATGAGTGACTATGTCTGACCACAAGCAAAAAGCAATGAGCAGAGTCGACGAAGTTAGCAAAGTATTGCTAACTCTTAGCCGTAACCTTCACGCAAATCCAGAAATTGCCTGGCAAGAATTCGAAAGCTCGGCAGCAGTTGCTAAGACTTTAAGTGACAATGGTTTTGATGTAGTCGAACAAGTTGCGGGACTACCGACAGCATTTCGTGCAGAATTTGGCAATGGTGATTTAACAGTTGCGCTCTGTGCTGAATACGATGCATTGCCAGGACTTGGACATGCTTGTGGTCACAACATCATTGCCTCTTCCTCAGTCGGAGCAGCTCTCGCCCTGGCATCTGTGGCTAATGATTTGAATTTGAAAGTTGTAGTTCTTGGAACCCCGGCGGAAGAAGGTGGCGGTGGGAAAATTGTAATGCTCGAGCGTGGGGCATTTGATGGCATCGACATTGCGGCCTTGGTGCATCCTGGTCCAGTAGATGTTGCTTTCGCCGAACCATTTGCAGTTCGCCATATTGCAGTTAAGTTTTCCGGAAAAGCAGCGCATGCGGCTGCGTACCCTGAACAAGGAGTCAATGCCGCTGACGCATTTACCATCGCACAAGTTGCAATTGGATTACTTCGTCAACAACTGCCAAGCACCGTTCGAGTCCATGGCGTTATGACTCGCGGTGGCGAAGCACCAAACGCAATTCCAGAGGTAACTGAAGGTCGTTGGTATGTCCGTGCCACTTCAACCAAGTTGATGGAAGAAACCTTTGAACGTGTCGCCAAGTGTTTTGAAGCAGGTGCGCTCGCGACGGGATGCACCCTAGAAATTCACGATGAAAGTGAACCGTATTCAGAATTTACAAATCACCCGAACCTAAATGATGTCTATAAAGCAAACGCTGAATCAATTGGACGGGTATTTGATGACAATGATCCTCGAATCAAAATGAATCGCGCCAGTACCGACCTTGGAAATATCTCGAAGGTTATTGCCAGCATTCACCCGTACATCGGCGTAAATAGTGGCTCGGCTGTCAATCATCAAAAAGAATTTGCTGCTGCCTGCATAACTGCAGATGCTGACCAAGCGGTGCTTGATGCCTCTAAAGCAATGGCTATGACTTTGGTTGACATTGCCTCAGACCCAGCTCTTCGCGAGTATGTTAAAGGGTATTCAAGACCATAAATATTGCCTGGCGATAAAAGAATGGGGAGAGTAATGAAAACGCGGGAAGACTGGGAAAAAGCTGCTGCTGCCCTGAACTTTGATGGACGGGCCGTCATTAATGGAAAACGAGTTTCCACCGAAAAAACTTCGCAAAACATTAGTCCTGTTACTGCTAAGTCACTAGCTGATGTTTCCGAGTGTGGGCAACGCGAAGTAGATCAAGCCGTTGCAAGTTCCCGCTCCGCTTTTGATAACAGCTGGTCACGCATGTCCCCTGGTTCGCGAAAAGGTTCGCTGCACAAACTTTCCGAATTGATCATGGCGAATGCTGACGAACTAGCCCTGCTTGATGTTCTAGATATGGGCAAACCGATCTCAGATGCAACCACGATTGACATTCCAGGTTCTGCTGCGATTCTAAATTTTTATGCCGAGGCGATCGATAAAGTAAGCGGCGAAATTCCCGTCACGGATCCAGGCAATGTGGCGCTGGTTAGGCGTGTGCCACTGGGAGTTGTCGGCGCAGTTGTTCCGTGGAACTATCCGCTTGAAATGGCAATTTGGAAACTTGGCCCAGCATTAGCCGCAGGTAACACCGTTGTATTAAAGCCAGCTGAACAATCACCACTTTCTTCGCTTCGCTTAGCTGAACTTGCATTGGAAGCTGGCTTGCCAGAAGGCACGTTAAATGTAGTCACAGGACAAGGCGAAACAACAGGCGCGGCTGTAGGACTGCATAACGACATTGATGTATTAACGTTTACTGGATCGACTCAAGTCGGTAAGTACTTTATGAAATATTCTGGCGATTCAAACATGAAGCAAGTTTGGTTGGAATGTGGCGGTAAAAGTCCAAACTTAGTTTTCGCTGATACTGCAAACCTAGAAGAAGCTGCTGAATTTGCAGCTCGAGCAATTTTCTTTAATCAGGGTGAAGTTTGTTCAGCCAACTCTCGCTTACTTGTTGAAAAAAGCATTGTTGAGCAATTTACTGAGATGGTGATTAATCAAGCTAAGAAAATTAAGTTAGGTAATCCCTTGGATCCTGCAACCACCATGGGGCCACTGGTTGATCGCAATCAGACTGGACGCGTGGCTGACTTTATTTCAAGTGGTTCTGATTCGGCTCGACTAGCCCACGGTGGCTCGCGACTCACCATCGATGGATCTGATTGCTACATCGAACCAACTGTGTTCACTAATGTTCCGCTCCAAAGCTCAATCGCAAATGATGAAATTTTTGGACCCGTATTATCGATTCTGCCATTTGAAACCGAGGCTGAAGCAATTTCAATTGCCAACAGCAGCATCTACGGCTTGGCAGCCTCAGTTTGGACTTCAAACTTAAGTCGAGCGCATCGAGTATCCGATGCATTGCATGCAGGAACTGTTTCAGTTAACACCGTCGATGCACTTGGCATGAACATTCCATTCGGTGGATTCAAGCAATCAGGCTTTGGGCGTGACCTTTCACTGCACGCATTAGATAAATACACTGGGTTGAAAACAACCTGGATTCGATACGAATAGAACTTAGAAGCGAAACCTAGGAGAAGAAATGGCAACTACTAAAAAATCAACACAGGAACTAGCCGACATGGACCGTGCTCACATAATCCATCCCTACTTGCCAAAGTCAACAACTGAGCGAGTCATCATGGCACGCGGGCAAGACTGCGCGTTGTGGGATACCGATGGCAAGGAATACCTTGATGCCACCGGAGGACTTTGGTTGGCACAAATCGGCCATGGCCGTGGTGAAGTGGCCGCAGTAGCTGCTGAACAGATTTCCACCTTGGAATACTTCACTAGCTTCTGGGAATTTAGCAACGAACCAGCTATCGAATTGGCCGCAAAGTTGGTTGAGATTTCGCCAGAAAACATCAATCACGTGTATTTCACCAGCGGAGGCTCAGAAGGTAATGAAGCTGCTATAAAGATGGCTCGCTACTACCATCATCGAAAAGGCGAAACTGGCCGAAACTGGATTTTGGCTCGAGAGAAGGCTTACCACGGCGTAGGTTATGGCGGCGGAACCCTAACTGGCTTTGATGTTTATCACGATGGCTTTGGCCCATCGATGCCACATGTTGAACACCTAACAACTCCCTGGCCATATCGACAAGAACTTTACAACGGACAAGACCCAACTGACTTCTTGATCAATGAGCTCGAAGAAACTATCGCTCGAATTGGCGCTGACAAAATTGCAGCCATGGTCGGCGAACCAATCATGGGTGTTGGTGGCATGTTGGTACCACCTGATGACTATTGGACGCGAGTGCAAGAGGTATTGCGCAAGCATGGAATTCTATTGATCTTCGATGAAGTAGTAACTGCTTATGGTCGAGTTGGCGAATGGTTTGCGGCTCAGCACTTTAATGTTCAGCCCGACATCATTATTACGGCTAAGGGAATTACTTCCGGTTACATCCCACTGGGTGCAGTTCTGACTACAGACGCAATTGCAAATGAACTTGAAAAAGATTTCGGATTCCCAATGGGCTTTACCTACAATGGTCATCCAACCGCAGCTGCTGTCGCACTCAAGAATCTTGAAATCATCGAACAAGAGGGTCTGCTTGAGAAGGCTAAGAAGATGGGTCAATACCTACACGAAGGTCTGCGCACGCTCTTGGAACTTCCAATTGTTGGTGAAGTTCGGTTTGTTGGCATGATGCATGCGGTAGAGCTGGTATCAGACAAAGAATCTCGCACGCCACTTCCAATGCTGCAACCGATGCTGCCAGATGTGATTCGCCGTGAAGAAGGTGTAATCGTTCGTGACTGTGGTCACAACTTAGTACTTTCGCCACCACTGATTATGACTGAGGCTGAGGCTGACCGAATGGTTGCGGCAATGCGCAAAGTGCTTGAGCGAACAACTCCAGATGGTGTAATTCACTAAGTTATCTATCACTAAAACGTCCAGTAACTTCATGTTGGAGTTGCTGGACGTTTTAGGTTAAGTATCCAAAAACTACTGGAATGATTACACCAACACCAAGAGTCATCATGACAATGGCGCCGATGGTGCGAAGTACCACTAACCGATTCTTTGAAGTAACAAACCAGTCGCGGCTAGAACCAACAACAACGCCCCACATGCCATCAAGCAGAAAACTTAAGACCGCAAAGATCACTCCAAAAATCAGGAGCTGGAAGGTAATTGAACCAGCACTTGGGTCCACAAACTGCGGGAACACAGCAGAAAAGAAAACTAGAGCTTTCGGATTTAGCGCACCTACCGTAAATCCTTGACGAAGGATTTGAAAATTACTCGGTTTTATCTCTTCAATTTTTATCATGTCATCGGCATGCTCTTGTCGATGTCGATAGGCATCTATTCCAAGGTGTATCAAATAAAGGCCACCAAGCACCTGAACTGTTACCAGAAGCAATTCCGAGCGCTGAAGCAGCGGGCCAAGCCCAATGGCAATAAATACCGAGAGTAAAAGCATTCCAAGAGCATTGCCAAGTGCTGTAAGGACTGCTGTAATACGTCCCCAGGCAACCGCTCTAGCAATCACAAACATCACGCTTGGCCCTGGTATCAAAATGATTGCCACGCTAGCAATGATGAGTTCTACTAAGGCTCGGCCTTCAATCACACTAAAACCTTATCGGCTCTAAGGCCCAGTTTCGGTAGTCAAGTAGGCTCACTAGCTATGAGAGCCAAGCAGTTAAACCTAGCGATTGGAACCATTGCCATCTCATTATTGATTGGAATCACTCCAGTCAGTGCCAATGAAATACCAACGATTGATTTTTGCGCGAACAAAGCAACCGGAGTTGTTCGACCAATCACCGAAGGGGCCTGCAAGAAGGGTGAATTATCACTTGGTGCAGTCGCCATTTCACGTTCTCGACATCGACCAAAGGCATTGGTGCCACAATTCAAAGCGCGATATGAAGCAGCAAAAGTTGCAGCCAAAAAGAAGGGGTACACACTTGCAATTACAAGTGGGTATCGAACTCTCGAACAGCAAAAGATTTTATATAAACGAGCCGTAGCGCGACATGGGTCTGCTGCCGCGGCGAGCAAGTGGGTGCTGCCTCCCGCAAAATCTAATCATCCCTGGGGATTGGCCTTAGACATTAACTATGGAGTTGGTGGAACAAAAGGTAAGAAGGCTGCTGCTTGGCTTGAAAAGAATGGCTACAAGTACGGGCTTTGCCGTCGATACGAAAATGAATGGTGGCACTTTGAGCCCCTGGTAGCTCCAGGTCAGCCATGTCCAGTCATGGAACCTTACGCTTCTTAACGAATACCCAAAGTTGCTGAGAGTTGCTTTGTTATTGCACTCCAAGCAAATTCACCTTCATCTTGAGTTGGCCAAGTATTTGAATAGCCGGTAAAAATCCATCGAGGTTGGTTGGTTTCATCCCAGACATATCCCACGGTGTTAATGCGCCAGAGCCCAATTGGCGGGCGATCCCCTTCTTCCGATAAGTACCAACCATTCTTAACTGCGGCGGTCCATAAATCTGGAATTCCACCGGCACTACCTGCGCCCCAGGCTTGCTCTGGATTAACTCGAGTCATCAAGTCACGAAGTATGACACGTTGCACTTCAGGCAATGGACTTTCTTCGGTTCCTAGTGCTTGATTCAATAACAGCGCTTGGTCATTCGAATTTGTTTGAATTGTTCCCCACGTTTTGCCAATAACAGTTGAGGTGAGGGAATACCGTTCGATAACTGATGCAATTCCAGCATTTTCTCCGATCGCCAGGAAAAGCCTGTTAGCAGATTCGTTATTAGATTCCGTGATCATCAATTCCATATCTGCAGAGATGGTTGCGTAATCCAATGTGCCAGCATCAACCAACTCGAGTGCTCGGATCGCCACCATGACTTTGCCTGTAGATGCAGTTGGAAATATCGCAGTAGCGTCGCCCATCACATACGTACAGCCTTCAACAAGATCAACAATCGTTAAGTTGTAGTTTGCGGGATTATGTTCACTAGTCCAAGTGTCGACGAAGGCCTGTGGTACTGGCGAATTAGCGGCGCAGTCGAAGGGAGGATCTAACTTTGCTTTGATCGAAGAGGACCCAATCGAAAGAACCTTGAATAACAGAATCAGGCCTAACATCACAGATCCAAAAACTAAGGTGCGGCGAACCATGAAAGTGGTTCTGGATGGGCGCTTCTCACTCACGTGCCCGCGAAAGGAATCGAACCTTCGACCTTCTGCTCCGGAGGCAGACGCTCTATCCACTGAGCTACGC
>CAIYGJ010000069.1 GCA_903925705.1 uncultured Actinomycetes bacterium
TAAGAGTTAACCCATTGATTAGTAACGGCTGTGATTTCGGGAGCGTGCTTAAGTAATCCGGCAATGAACTGACGTCCGGTTTTTGAAAGCTGGTAATCCGCGCCGGCTTCATAGAACGCATTTCTATCGCCTTCGAATAATGACAAGTGCGTGTGCATTCCTGAACCTGGGAATTGCGAAAACGGCTTTGGCATAAATGACGCATAGACTCCTTGAGCTAAGGCGACTTCCTTCATGACTACACGAAAAGTCATGATGTTGTCTGCGGTAGTCAACGCGTCTGCATAGCGAAGATCGATTTCCTGTTGCCCAGGAGCGCCTTCGTGGTGACTGAACTCAACAGAGATTCCCATTGACTCAAGCATCGTGATGGCTTGGCGTCTGAAGTCATAACCAACACCGCTTGGTGAGTGATCGAAATAACCAACCTCATCTACTGGAACAGGTTGCTGACCTTTTTCTGGTTGATTCTTAAAAAGGAAAAATTCAATTTCTGGGTGAGTGTAAAACGTAAAGCCTTTGTCGGCGGCCTTACTCAAGGCTCTAGTTAATACGTGCCTTGGATCTGCCCATGATGGTGAGCCATCTGGCAGCTGGATATCACAGAACATGCGAGCCACGCTGTTCTCTTCGCCGCGCCAAGGCAGGATTGTAAATGTTTCAGGGTCTGGCTTTGCCAGCATGTCGGATTCATAAACTCGAGCGAATCCCTCGATGGCAGAACCATCAAAGCCAATACCTTCAGAAAACGCACCTTCGAGTTCGGCCGGTGCAATTGCGACTGACTTGAGAGTGCCCAAAACATCCGTGAACCACAGTCGCACAAAGCGAATGTCTCGTTCTTCGATGGTTCTCAATACAAATTCTGTTTGCTTATCCACTAGACCATGATGAAGCCATTGCGTTACGGCTGTGTTACAAAGCAACTCGGTCTGCATTTATGCTGTATCTGTGCCACAAATCCGCTTGGCTTTAGCGCAACTTAACCCTGTCGTAGGTGACTTGATTGGCAATAGTGCCAAGTGCCTCGATGCCGTTAAGGCTGCGGCCGCGCAAGGTGCCGACATAGTTGTATTGCCCGAAATGATGATCACGGGCTATCCGGTCGAAGATCTAGCGCTTCGGCCATCTTTTCAAAATGCCTCAGAGCAGACGGCTAAGGACTTTGCCGCCCAACTTAAATCTGCAGGTCTGGGTGAAGTATTAGTTTTCGTTGGGTACTTACGCCGCACAAGTGACACTGAAGCAAAAACTTTAGGCGTACCTCGTGGTGGTCCAATGAACTGCGCAGCTGTGATTTATGACGGAGCGATCCAAGCTACATATTCCAAGCACCACCTTCCTAACTATGGTGTCTTTGATGAATACCGATACTTCGTCCCTGGTAACGAATCAGTTTTGATTCGAGCATTTGGTATCGACATTGCAGTAGCGATTTGTGAAGACTTGTGGCAAGACGGTGGCCCAGTTTCGCAAGTGAAGGCTAACGGAGCTGGCCTACTTGTAGTTCTCAATGGTTCGCCGTATGAGCGAGACAAAGACGACGTACGGTTAAACCTTGTTAAGCGTCGCGCTCAGGAAGCCGATGCAACCTTGGCCTACGTCAACATGGTGGGTGGCCAAGATGAATTGGTTTTTGAAGGCGATTCAATCATTGTTTCCAAAACCGGAGACGTAATTCAGCGTGCGCTGCAATTCGAAACTGACATGTTGATTGCAGATCTTGAAATTTCGACCGCTGGTGCGCAGACCATGCTGTCAAAAGGTGAGACGGTCACTCTTATCCCAAACTCGAAAGCTCGCGGTGATAAGCCGGCTTTAACCACTGGTGCCCGCAAGCGCCTTGATCCAATCGCTGAGGTCTACTCCGCATTAGTCATTTCGCTACGCGACTATGTACAAAAGAATGGCTTTAAGTCGATTGCGCTTGGTTTATCTGGTGGCATTGACTCTGCTGTCGTTGCGGCCATCGCGGCCGATGCAATTGGTGCCAAAAATGTATACGGCATTTCCATGCCTTCCAAGTATTCTTCCGAGCACTCAAAAACTGATGCAAAAGATTCGGCAACTCGAATCGGACTTAATTTCCGCACCGTAGAAATAGAACCGATGGTTTCGGCGTACTTAAAAAACTTGTCTTTAACTGGTGTGGCCGAAGAAAACTTGCAAGCTCGAGTCCGCGGCATGATCTTGATGGGGCTTTCAAACCAAGAAGGACATCTGGTGCTTGCAACTGGAAACAAGAGTGAGCTATCAGTTGGATACTCAACAATTTATGGTGACGCAGTTGGTGGGTTTGCTCCCCTGATGGATGTGCCAAAAGTTGACGTTTGGGAACTTGCTAACTGGCGCAATAAAAACGCGATTGATGCTGACGAGATCGCGCCAATTCCTGAATCAAGTATTTCTAAACCACCAAGTGCCGAGTTGCGCCCCGGTCAACAAGATTCAGATTCACTTCCTGATTACGACGAACTCGACGCAATCCTTGAGATGTACATCGAGCAAGATTTGAATGCCTCAGAAATCTCTGCAGCTGGGTTTGAGCTCGAAACTGTAAAGCGAATCTTGTTGCTGACTGACCGGGCAGAATACAAACGCCGGCAATACCCGCCTGGCCCAAAGGTTTCAGGCAAGGCTTTCGGCAAAGACCGAAGAATGCCTCTCACAAATAAATGGGTCGAGTGACCCGGTTATTTGTGAGCATTAAGCACGGCCAAATAAATGGATTGAATAAATGGGCTGAATAGCCCGGTTATTTGCAAGTCGCTTTCCCCGCCCAATTCCTGACACAATGGAGTTACAGATCCGGGGACTGCCACCGCGCAGCCTCGAGAGCGGAGAACTAAGAAATGAATACCGAGCCTCTGTATGGCGGAAAACAATCACGACGTATCACTACAAGTGATCTTGTAGCTGCTAAAGCGCGTGGTGAAAAATGGCCCATGATTACTTCGTACGACGCGCTTAGTGCCAGCATTTTTGATGAAGCCGGTATTCCCGTACTGCTTGTTGGAGACTCAGCAGCAATGGTTGTGTATGGCTATGACTCAACCATTCCGGTAACCGTAGATGACCTTCTCCCCTTAGTAGCCGCAGTCGAACGTGGCAGTTCTCGGGCAATGGTTCTGGCAGACCTGCCATTTGGTTCCTACCAAAGTTCGCCGGCTCAAGCCTTGGAAACCAGCGTTCGATTCATGCAAGAAGGTAAGGCTCATGCCGTCAAAATTGAAGGTGGCAGGCACATGGTTGACCACGTTTCGCTACTGACTCAATCCGGTATCCCAGTAATGGGGCACATCGGCCTTACCCCGCAATCTGTGCATCAAATGGGTGGCTACAAAGTGCAAGGAAGAGGCGATGCAGGTGAGCAACTTATTGCTGACGCGCATGCATTAGTTGAGGCCGGCGTTTTCGCCATCGTTTTGGAAGTTGTACCTCACGAACTAGCGACTCGATTAACAAATGAAATTCCAGTTCCAATTATTGGAATCGGTGCAGGTCCCGGAACGGATGCGCAAGTCATTGTTTGGCAAGATCTTTTAGGTCTAACTGGTGGCAAGCAAGCAAAGTTTGTTAAGCACTACGCATCACTTCGAGAAATTATGCTCGCCGGATCGAAAGCTTGGGCAGATGATGTTGCAACTGGTAACTACCCCGACCTTGCACATTCTTACGAATAAAACTAAAAATTTAATTCCTCCGACAAATTGATTTTCGGCAAGTTTTTTTCCAAAAAATTCGAAAATTTGCTCAAATTTGTAAAGTTTTTTTAAATTTTTTTTTGCGTTGCGAAAACATCCACAAATACTTTGAAAATGCACACTAACTTCTTGTCGCAATTAACTAAGAACTAGTTTTCAAAAAAATCCGATAACCACGCGGTTTTTTTGCCGTTTTTAGTTGTGAAAACGTGAAAATGACGCTCAGTAGATGTCCAAATTTCCAAAATTTTTTCTCATTTTCTGAATTTTTTGTGTTGCGACACGCAGGCAACTTTATTTGCAAAAAATGCACCTAAGTGTGCATTTGTCTGCCAACCTTGTTTATAAGAACCTTCGGGAAGTCCGAGGGTCTTACCTCGAGGAGGACCTGTGGCTGCCAAGAAAACCACAGCACGTAAGGCACCTGCTAAGCGCAAGGTTGCTAAGAAGAAGGCTGTAGCCAAGGCTCCAGCAAAGAAGGCTGCAAAGCGTAAGCCAGCTGCCAAGAAGGCTGCCAAGAAGGCACCTGCAAAGAAGAAGGCTGCCAAGAAGGCACCTGCAAAGAAGAAGGCTGCCAAGAAGGCACCTGCAAAGCGTAAGGCTGCCAAGAAGGCTCCTGCGAAGCGCAAGGCTGCCAAGAAGGCTCCTGCGAAGCGTAAGGCTGCCAAGAAGGCTCCTGCGAAGCGCAAGGCTGCTGCAAAGCGCAAGCCAGCTGCGAAGAAGAAGTAAATTTCCCCTGCTTCATCAAAAACCCCGTTCCCTTTTGGGAGCGGGGTTTTTGCTTTCTACTAAAGTTTTGAAACTGAGCGAAGATTTAATCCTCTTCGCCATCTAAATCCTCTTGTCGCTTACTCATTCGATCCATTACGGTTTCGGCAAGCTCGCGAGTTTCGTAGGGTCCAAGTCGAGATGCGTTAGCACAACCATCGTTCTCCTCGACGTTTTTATGAATTAAACAAAACCACCACTGCATAAGTGAATTATGGCACCGATTGGCACGATGCCTATCGATTGCAATCTCGAATTAAGATGGAAACATGACTGCGCCCGTTGGAAACCTAATTCCTGGGACCATCTCCCCCGAGCGAAGTGTTCCTGCTTCAATTGCTCGCCCGGAGTATGTTGGCAAAAAGGCACCCAAGAAACACTCTGGTTCTGATGTTCAAACTTCTGAAACTATCGAGAAGATGCGAATTGCTGGTCGAATTGCGGCACAAGCCTTGGCCGAAGTGGGTAAGAATGTGGCACCCGGAATTACAACTGACGAATTAGATCGCATCGGTCATGAATTTCTATTGGACCACAATGCCTACCCATCAACTTTGGGCTATCGAGATTTTCCCAAGTCACTTTGCGCAAGCCTGAATGAAGTGATCTGTCACGGAATTCCAGATTCCACTGTTATTCAAGATGGGGACATTTGCAACATAGACATCACTGCATTTATCAATGGCGTTCACGGCGATACCAATGCAACCTTTTTGGCCGGCAATGTAGACGAAGAATCCTGCCTCCTTGTGGAGCGGACTGAAGAGTCGCTAAAGCGAGCAATCGCAGCCGTGCGCCCTGGTCGACCAATAAATGTAATTGGCCGAGTTATTGAGTCATACGCGAAACGGTTCAATTACGGAGTAGTCCGAGACTTCACTGGCCATGGCATCAGCACGACCTTCCACTCTGGGCTGATTGTCCCCCACTATGACACTGAGCATTTTGATACCGAGATTAAAGAAGGTATGACATTCACGATTGAACCAATGCTGACTTTGGGCACACACACTTGGGATATGTGGGATGACGACTGGACGGTAGTTACCAAGGATCGCCTAAGGTCTGCGCAGTTCGAGCACACACTTGTTGTAACGGCTGACGGCGCTGAAATCCTAACTTCGGTGTAGTTAACATTTCAATTACTTCGAATAGACTGTTGAAATGACGAAATGGCTATCCAAAGAGCAGCAAGCTCATTGGCGTTCTTGGTTAACGGCCACTACTGTCCTGCATGAGCAACTGAGTCGCGAACTGCAAGAGCAACACGGCCTGACCATTACTGATTATGAAATCTTAGTTCGCCTCTCGGAAAGTGACGCTAAGTCGATTCGCATGAGTGATTTGGCAACTTTGACGCTGCTTTCTAGAAGTCGGCTATCCCACCAGATCGATCGCATGGAAACTGCTGGCCTAGTCTCGCGCGAAGTTTGCCCAGACGACCGCCGCGGCCAGTTAGCTGTTCTGACTAATGCCGGCATGAAAACGCTGGTTGCTGCGGCACCTGACCATGTTGAGGCCGTGCGCAAGCATTTTGTAGATGTATTGACGGACGCGGAATACAGGGCACTTGGCACAGCAGCGAAGAAAATCGCTGATCACCTAGACAGTCTTTAACACGTGTCGCAATCGCAATTTTCATTCGATGTCCTAAGTCAGCCAGAGCGAAGCAGTAGTGCAAGAGCAGGCACAATCAACACGCCTCATGGCACGATTCAAACCCCAGCTTTTATTCCAGTTGGCACCAAGGCAACCGTTAAATCGGTAATGCCAGAGTCAATGCAGGAACTGGGATCCCAAGCCCTGCTTGCAAATGCGTATCACCTCTACCTCCAGCCTGGCTCAGACATCGTCGATGATGCAGGCGGCTTAGGTAAATTCATGAATTGGCCTGGTCCAACATTCACAGATAGCGGCGGCTTTCAAGTAATGAGTCTGGGCGCTGGTTTCAAAAAGGTTTTAGCCATGGAAACCGACACCGTTCAATCTGATGATGTGATTGCAGAAAATAAAACTCGCCTGGCCCACGTTGATGATGATGGCGTCACATTTAAATCTCACCTTGATGGAACTATGCACCGTTTTACTCCAGAGTTTTCGATGCAGGTGCAACATCAACTTGGCGCAGACATAATTTTTGCTTTCGATGAACTAACTACCCTTATGAACACGCGCGATTACCAAGTGATGTCACTTGAGCGCACTCGACTTTGGGCAATTCGATGCATTGAAGAGCACAAGAAATTAACTTCGGATCGATCAACTAAGCCTTACCAAGCCTTGTTTGGCGTAATCCAAGGCGCGCAGTATGAAGACTTGCGACGTAAAGCAGCTTCTGACCTAGGCGCGATGGATTTTGACGGTTATGGCATCGGCGGCGCGTTAGATAAGCACGAACTTGGAACAATTGTTAGCTGGGTTACCGAAGAATTGCCTTTAGCACGGCCGCGCCACCTACTTGGTATCGGCGAACCCGAAGATCTATTCGTTGGTGTTGAAGCAGGTATCGATACTTTTGATTGCGTATCTGCTTCCCGGGTTGCCAGGAACGCCGCGGTCTACAACAATTTTGGTCGATTTAACATCACAAATGCCAAATACCGCAGATCATTTGAGCCACTGGTTGAAGATTGTGAGTGCTACACCTGCACGCATTACACCCAGGCATACCTGCATCACTTGGTGCACGCCAAGGAGCTACTAGCTTCTACACTTTTGACGATTCACAATGAACATTTCATTGTCGGGTTAGTGGCACAAATGCGCAAGACATTAATCGATGGAAACTTTCAAGAATTTAAAACCGAATTTATGGGTCAGTACCAACGTCCAGGGCTAAGCAAAACCTAAATACTA
>CAIYGJ010000070.1 GCA_903925705.1 uncultured Actinomycetes bacterium
GAGCGCGTTCTTTAACGCGAGCGCAGAATTCTCGAACAACTGGAAGGGCTACGTCTGCATCAAGTAATGCGATTCGAATTTCCCGAACAGTCTCGTCAATGTCGGTCTCAGTCAATCGACCCTTACCGCGCAACTGCTTAAAGGTGGCGCCTAAGCGATCTGACAAGGATGCAAACATGCTCAAAGTCTAATCCGTAGGCTATAGAACATGAGATCTGTAGCTGGAACTGAACTTTCGCGGGAACAATACCTAAGTCACCTAAATGCTGACTACCAACTTTTAGTCGCTGCGATTCCTAAAACTCCAGTGGATGTTCCTAGTTGTCCGGGTTGGTCGACTAATGACCTAGCCAAACACATGGCACATGTCTACCTAGGCCAAGCCTTTGTTGTTGAAACTGGAAGCCAGGCAGAAAACAAAGAGCATCTAGCGCCTTATCCCCGCACTGAAGACTTTATGGAGTTCATGTCTTGGGGATTCGATGCGATCACTAAAGCACTAGGCATTGATCGCCTTGAGCGACCAACTTGGTCTTGGCACCACAGCGACCACACTGTAGATTTCTGGTTTCGCCGCATGGCACATGAAACCGTTATTCATCGCATTGATGCCGAGCAGGCAGTTGGCACTGTGTCCAAAATGGATGAAGCTTTGGCCTTGGATGGTGTTGATGAAGTTCTGGATTTTTTGCCATTAATGGGGTCTTGGCCAGAAGTTCCAAATGTTGATTTCGGAATCGTTTCGATCGTTGCGTCAACAAAAGATGAAACCAAAGTTTGGGATCTACAATTCACAGATCAAGCAACAACCGTTTCTGCTGCTGACCAACCGAACACTGCAGCACGCTTAGTAATCTCTGGAGACGCGGAAGCGATGGATCTTTATCTATGGGGACGAATCGACAGTTCTGATCCAAGAATTTCATTAACTGGAGAAGGCGAAGAAACTTTCAAGCAGCTAATGCAGGTTGCAGTTCTTTAACTTGCGTAAGCAGCTGGGTTAGCTGAGTAAGCCTTAAGGCAACCCGGTGCACAGAACCAAACGGTTTTTCCTTCGATGTCTGCATGAATAGACTCTGGCAACATTGCCACAGTCATATTGCACACTGGATCGATTGCGGTTTCGAAAGCTGGCTTAGCCGGTACTGACTCAGATTGATTCGCAGCAGCCTGAACCATCTCCGCAAGAATTGAAATTGCGATGTGATCTGGCTTTGTTGCGCCAATGTCAAGACCTGCCGGAGAAAAAATCGACGTCTTTTGTTCTGGAGTTAATGTCAGCATGTCAATCACTGATGCACCACGTTTGCGACTTGCAACTAAACCAACGTACGGAACGCCAGCAAGCACAGCGGCTTCTAGCAACATAGTTTCATCTTCACGACCATGAGCGGCAACGATGATTGCAAAAGTGTTGTTCAAGTCAACGTCTGAACTCCATTCGACCACTTCATAGCCGGCAACTGGACCAAGCTTTAGTAATGCGCCTGAAATTGGGCTATCTCCGTAAATTGCTACAACTGGTGCTGGCATGATCGGCTCCAAAAATATCTCTAAAGTTCCGCCGGAAAGGCATGGATTATGTACGGTTCGTTTTCCTGACTGGGTATCAATCTCAGGCATTGGTGCGATGCGAAGCAAAATTGGCGTTCCCTCTTCAAGTAAAGCAACGCTTTGGGATCGCACGGTCGAGTCAGAGCAGGATCCTCCGACAAAACCTTCCATTGAACCATCAGCAAAAATGATTGCTTCGTCACCAGGTTTTGCTGAAGTTGGTTTTTCAGCGAGTACGACGCGGGCGTGAACGTATGGAGTGCGAGATTTTTGCAGCTCTGCAATCCGCGATGCCAGAATCTTTGGCATATCCACCTCCCGAGTTACCGTCTAATTATGCGCCTATTTGAAGGTA
>CAIYGJ010000071.1 GCA_903925705.1 uncultured Actinomycetes bacterium
CACGCTATGCGAACTGCTGTCGTCAACTTTGGTCAAAATTGTTTGGTCACGCTGAGTGAAATAGAACAAAGCTAAAATCATGAGAAGTGGCGCAACGGTGTAAAGAATTTCTAATGGAACGTTGTAACGGGTTTGCTCTGGAAGGCCATCGCCTTCCTTGCGTCGGTAAGCAACAATCGCCCAAATCAAAAGTCCCCAAACTAAGACGCCAACAATTAGCGCAGCTAGCCACGAGCCCTGCCAAAGTGAAAGAATTCGATTGCCCTCTTCGGTAGCCGGTTCTGGCATACCTAGTCGGCCATACTCGTTGTCGATTGAGCACCCGGATAGCAAAACTGTTCCAAGTAAAACCGCAGATACGGTTCTAATCTGCTTTCGACGCACTGTGATTTTCACGTGTGAATGGCCCTTCAGGTTCAATCAAGTAAGGGCGCATTAGACGCACCAATACAAGGTTTTCTTGTTACAAAGACTACCTCACGGGCTATAAATTATGAGGTTTGGGACTGGCCAAGGGACCAAAATCACATTGTTGCATCGGTTGACTCAGCCCGATCGAATCCAACGCCAAATCTAGGTCGGCAGCTCCAGAAGGGCGCCCATTCACAATCTGCGAAAACTTGAGATTGCCGGCGGTTTTTCAAGCAAATTGGGCAAAATCTCACAATATTCCGTTCGTTTAATGGCTTTTGCACCCATTGACTCAAGGTGGCTTGTCATCCATTGGGTGTCAATTATCCGACCACTGCCGTCATTTAAAAGCTCTCCTAGATGAACCAGAGCCGCTTTGGATGCATTGCTTGTGACATGAAACATCGACTCCCCTGCAAAAATGCCGCCCAGTTCGATCCCATAAAGTCCGCCCGCCAGCTGGCCACCTCGATCCCAAACTTCAATTGAATGTGCGATACCTAACTTGTGCAGGGCAATAAATGCCGAAATGACATCTTCATTAATCCATCCGCTCTCTCGTTGCGGATTGCCGCACGCTCGAATTACCGCTTCAAAATCTTGATCAACTGTGATTTTGAATTTCTTCATTGCTGCTTTCATAGATGTCGAGACATTGATTTGATCTGGGTAAAAAATTGCACGAGAATGTGGCGACCACCAACCGATTGCGGATTCATTTCCATCGATCTCGTATGGCATGGGAAACAATCCAGCGCGATATGCAGCTACCAAGGTTTCTGGATCCCAATTTGATCCAAATTTGGTAAGTTTTGGCCAAACTATTTGTGGGTTGATTTCTAATGGAAATCCAGTTGAATCATAAGCGCTGATTGCGATTAAGTCAGTCTCTTCGGGCGCCAGTGCGGGGTCAGGAAAATCGTTAACCTGATCACTTCGCATTTAAATCTACTTGCCTAAATGACTTGCCACATCTTGCGCGCATTCGCTTCCATACGCTTCATCAAGTCTTGAAAGAAATTCCGATTTATCAAGGATGTATTCCTGAGTACCAATCGTTTCAATGACATAAGTGGCCAAGAGCGAACCAACTTCAGCACAGCGTTGTGGCGATAAACCCCAACCAAGTCCTGTTAGGAAGCCAGCTCGAAAGGCGTCTCCTACCCCGGTTGGGTCCTTGATTGATTTTTCTTGCGCAACTGGTACCGATATGTCTAAGCCATCGCGGGAAGTAATCCGAGCGCCTTTGCTGCCCATGGTTGTAACCCGAACCCCAACGTGATCTAGCACTTCATCCGTTGACCAACCGGTTCGCTGTTCAATCAAAGTCGATTCGTATTCGTTATTAAATAAGTATTTTGCGCCATCGACTACGTCAATAGTTTGCTGACTATCTAGGCGCGGCAACTGTTGCGATGGATCTGCGACAAATGGGATTCCCAAGGTTTTGCAGGCCACGGTGTGTTTGCGCATGGCATCTGGGTCATCGGCACCAATTAGCACCAGGTCAATCCCGCCGGTTTTTTCTGAGATCTTTGCTAATTCGAGTTCAATTGATTCACTCATGGCGCCAGGGTAAAACGAAGCTATCTGATTTTGTTCTTGGTCAGTTGTGCACATAAATCGGGCGGTATGTGCAGTCTTTGAAATGTGTACGTGATTACAATCAACGCCGTGACCTTCAAGCCAAGATTGATACTCGGCAAAGTCAGAACCAACTGCTGCAACTAATAGCGGGCTGCCACCTAGGACGCCCATTCCAAAACTGATGTTTGCTGCAACGCCACCGCGTCGAATTTGTAAGTCATCTACCAAAAATGACAGCGACACATTGTGTAGTTGGTCTGCCATCAATGAGTCATTGAAAAGACCTGGGAATGTCATTAAGTGATCGGTTGCAACTGATCCAGTTATCGCTATACGCACAATCGGAGAGCCTAACAAAAAAAACCACCCCTACCTAAGTAAGGGTGGTTTTTAGTCGAATCTATTTATTTAAAACCTAGTTAAACGAATCTCCACAAGCACACGATCCGGAAGCATTCGGGTTATCAATCGTGAAGCCCTGCTTTTCGATTGTGTCAACGAAGTCGATTACCGCTCCGCCTAGATAAGGCACGCTCATGCGATCCACAACTACACCAACACCATTAATCTCTTGACGAACGTCGCCATCAAGGCTGCGATCATCAAAGAACAATTGGTAACGCAGACCAGAACAACCACCAGGTTGAACTGCAATACGAAGATTTAAATCATCGCGACCTTCTTGGTCCAGCAATGTTCTTACCTTTACAGCAGCAGTTTCTGTAATTACGACACTGCTTTCTTGTGCGGTCTCAGTTGTCATGATTCTCCTTTTTAGTCTTCGGTTCTAACGAAGACTTAGTCAACGCTCGGTGTCACCGTTGCTGTCTCTAGGCTACGTCACTCTAGTGAAAATAGCGATATTTGCCCCTAACAATCTTTGCCTAAAGAATCGCGGCCAAAGTTATCGTCTTCCCCAAGTTTGAGACATTCGGGCGGAAACTTCTATTAAGACCTCAACTGGAGCAGCCATCGACCTTTCTCTACCAGCGAACTCACTCATCGAGTAGGCCGAATCGATCCCGGCTGTTGCACATTCGCGCTTACCCAACCTGACTTCACCAGCCAATGCAACACATGGTTTACCAAGAGCTGCGCAGTGGCTCGCTACGCCTGCGATTACCTTGCCGTGAAGACTTTGGTCATCAAGGCAGCCTTCTCCAGTCACGACGAGGTCGGCTTTTTGGATCTCATCATCAAGCTTGACTATTTCAAGGACTGTTTCAATGCCAGCCACTCGAGTTCCACCAAGCAAGATAAGTCCGTAGCCAAGCCCGCCAGCTGCGCCGGATCCAAGCGCTACTGCTGGATCCTTACCGTCGCTTCTGCGACCGCAAAGTTTGGCGAAATTTTCCAATGCGCCTTCAAGTTCCATTACAGCAAATTCATCAGCGCCTTTTTGTGGCCCGAATACCGCAGTTGCCCCGCGTAACCCAAGCAATGTGTTGTCAACATCGCTCGCCACAATTAATTCAATTCCAGAAACATTCGCTAACGCCGCGCTTAAATCAACCTTCGACAATTCTTTTAAAGTTGCGCCACCCGCATCAAGTGCGCCATCGGAAGTCGCACCTAACGCAGCTAACATTCCGGCACCTGCGTCATTGGTCCCACTTCCGCCAAGTCCGATCGTAATCTTCTTGGCTCCTCGACCAATTGCTTGAATTATTAGCTCACCCACACCATAAGTTGTGGTGACTCGTGGATCCCGCTTGTCTTCTCCAATCAGATGCAGACCACAGGCTTGTGCGGATTCAATCCACGCTTCTTCGCCTCGCAATAAAAACTGTGCAGGAGTTTTGTTTCCCAGCGGATCTGTCACGATTACGGTTATAAGTTCCCCGCCTAAAACTGCGTGGAGTCCGCCCACAAAACCTGGTCCACCGTCTGACAGGGGTGCAATTACAACAACGTCGTCTGGGTGAACTTGGAGCCAGCCATCACGGATTGCATTTGCTGCTTCGACTGATGTCAATGTTCCTGTGAAACAGTCTGGGCTTACTAAAACGCGCATCCTCGTAAGTTAGCATTACGAGTATGAGCAACGACGAAACCACGGGCGAATTAGGAAACATTGAGTCTGGCAAAGGCCGACCAACACCTAAGCGCAAAGAATCTGAATCTGCCCGAAAGCAAGGTATTAGTGTTCCCAAGGATCCGAAGGCGGCTCGTCGCGCTGCAAGTGCTCGCGATCGAGAAGCGCGAGCTAAATCTCGCGCTGGCTTAATGGCTGGAGATCCTGCATTTTTTCCGAGGCGTGATGCTGGGCCAGTTAAGGCTCAAGTACGTGACTACATTGATCGTCGTCGTACCGTCGGTGAATTCTTTGTTCCTTTTGCATTCGTTGTTTTGCTATTAGGACTTGTAAACAACCCAACAGTTCAGACCACTGTGGTTTATGTGTGGACCAGTGTTTTATTACTCGTGGTTCTTGACACTATTTTGGTTGGCATTCTCTTGGGAAGGTCGCTTCGAAAAGATTATCCAGACAAAGCAGACCGAAAAGGCGCAGTTTCTTATGGCGTACTCAGAGCTCTCCAGCTGCGTCGCTTTAGAATTCCACCGCCACGAATTAAAGCTGGCGGCAAGCCAATTACCCCAAAGGTAAAGAATAAATAATTAACCTAATTTTCGCTTCCCCACTAGGGTCGAAATATGGAATTTAGATATCTTGGTAATAGCGGGTTGCGGGTTTCCGAAATCTCCTACGGCAACTGGATAACACATGCCTCACAAGTTGCTGAGGACACTGCTAAAGCTTGTGTGAATGCGGCCCTGGAAGCGGGCATTACCACTTTCGACACAGCTGACGTTTACGCAAACACCGAAGCTGAAGCAGTACTTGGCCGCGCACTTGCTGGTCAACGAAGAGAATCGCTAGAAATATTTACGAAAGTTTATTTTCCGACTGGTCCAGCAAAACATAATGACAGTGGTCTGTCACGCAAGCACATTATGGAGTCGTGCAATGCATCTCTCAAACGCCTGCAAACAGACTACGTTGACCTTTACCAAGCTCATCGCTTTGACTACAACACCCCGCTTGAGGAAACTCTTCGCGCATTTGACGATTTAATTCGGGCTGGGAAAGTGCACTACATCGGCTTCTCGGAGTGGACTGCCGAACAGATTAAATCCGCTATGGCAATCGCCAAAGATATGGGGCTAGATCGATTTGTTTCCAGTCAGCCGCAGTATTCGATGTTATGGCGTGTGATTGAGGCTGAAGTAGATCCAGTTTGTCGCAAATTTGGCATTGGGCACATAGTTTGGTCACCTATGGCACAAGGTGTATTAACTGGCAAATATTTACCAGGTCAGCCTTTTCCAGCAGATAGCCGAGCCGCAACCGATGATGGCCATTTCTTAGTTAATCGATTTATTAAAGATGATCTATTGCTAGCCGTTCAAAAACTTAAGCCAGTTGCCGATCAGGCCGGATTAACTATGGCTCAGCTAGCCGTGGCCTGGGTGTTGCAGAATAAGAACGTTTCCTCGGCAATTATCGGCGCTTCTAGGCCAGAGCAAGTAACCGAAGCTGCGAAAGCAAGTGGCGTTGTTCTTGAACCAGCAATAATGAAAAAAATCGAAAAGATCTTAAGTAAAGTTGTGAGTAGCGACCCACGCTTAACGGTATCTCCAGAAGGTAGGCCCTCATAATGTCTTGGACTTGGATTTATCAGAACGAAGATGGCTCACCATCGCCTTCGCTTCCACCAGAAGCTGTTATGACTCCGTTCCCAACTCAAGCTGATGCCGAAGAATTTATCGGTCAAACTTGGGAAGAGTTACTTTCTGGTGGAGTCCAGGCAGTGACGCTTTATGAAGGGGACCGTGAAGTGTATGGTCCGATGTCTCTTAAACCAGCTGAGTAATTTTTAACTCTATTTATTTAAGGGCATTGATAATTCAAGTTCACTCTGTGCTAACCTCCTGATACCGCGTTACCAGCGAAGTCCGGTGAAATTCCGGCGCTGTCCCGCAACTGTGAAGTGATCGTAAGGTCACAAGTCAGGTCGCCTGGGAATGTGGTTGTCGTAAAAACTCTCGAGGAAGAGTTCGCCGAATCACACCTTGTGTGTGCTGAGTCGGAAATTTCTTCGACCACACAAGGAGAAAAATGTTTAAGAAAATCCATGTGGTCGTAGCAGTTAGCGCACTTTTACTAACAGCCTGTGGCCAATCAATTCCAAAATCCTCTGAAAGCGTTGCGCCTACATCTGCGACCAGCTTTCCAGTAACAATCGAAAACAACGGCACATCAGTTTTGATCCCAGAGCAACCAAATGCAATTATTTCGTTGTCACCAACTGCAACAGAAATTTTGTTTGCAATTGATGCTGGTGATCAAGTCATCGCAGTAGATGATCAATCGAACTACCCTGCTGACGCTCCGACCTCTGATCTTTCAGGATTTACTCCAAACCTCGAGTCGATCGTGGCGCTATCACCCGATCTAGTGGTGGTCAGTTTTGATGCAGATGGAATTGTTGCTGCTCTGACGGCTGCTGGGATTCCAGTCCTTGTGCAATTTGCGGCTGTCGCACTGGATGACACCTACCAGCAGATTCTCGAACTTGGAACTGCAACCGGACAGGTATCTAGCGCTGAAGCACTAAATGCCAAAATGAAATCAGATATTGAATCTGCGATTGCAAAAGTTCCTGCTAATGCAGCCGGGCTAACGTACTTCCACGAACTTGATAACACTTTGTACACAGTTACTTCTGCAACTTTCATAGGTTCGATCTATGCACTTGCCGGTTTAACCAACATTGCGGATACAGCTGCCGATGCTGCCAGTGGCTACCCACAACTTTCACCTGAGTTTGTTGTATCTGCAGACCCAGCAATTGTGTTTCTTGCGGACACAAAGTGCTGTGGCCAGACTGCAGAAACTTTGGCGCAACGTCCAGGCTTTGAAGGCTTATCGGCCATAGCAAACAGCAGTGTTGTTGAACTTGATGACGATGTTGCATCTCGTTGGGGTCCTCGAACGGTTGACTTCGTGAATTCAATTGTTGACGGCGTACTAACCGTTACATCCAAGTAAGCGACTGGACATGAGAACAGCGACAGCGCGAAGGATTTCACCACTTGCGTGGGTCATTAGTGCTGTTGCTGTTCTAGTGACTTTGACTCTCGGCGTCTCTATCGGCGCCGTGTCGTTGCCGCCGCTAACAGTTTGGTCAGAGATATCTAGCAACCTGTTTGGTACGGCATCAAATTCAACTGGATCCGAATCAACAATAATTTGGCAACTTAGATTGCCGCGAGTGTTACTAGCGTTTGTAGTTGGCTCAATGCTTGCGAGCGCAGGCTGTGCCTATCAAGGAACTTTTCGTAACCCGCTTGCTGATCCTTACTTGCTAGGAGTTTCTGCGGGTGCAGGCCTCGGTGCAACCATTGCGATCTTTAATGGTTCGGGCACTGCGAAATTTCTACTTCCGCTCGCAGCTTTCGCGGGCGCGCTCGGTGCGGTATTTCTGACTTACTCACTAGGCCGGTCTGCAATTGCAGGCAGATCATCTACCGCCTTGATCTTGGCAGGTGTGGCAGTAGCGAGCCTGTTAACAGCTATTCAAACTTTGCTACAACAGCAAAACACTGACAAGATTCGGGAAATTTATGCTTGGGTGCTTGGTCGGTTATCAACTTCGGGTTGGAATGACTTAGCAATCATTACGCCTTACATTCTTGTCTGCATCATTGTCCTTCTGAAGTATCGGCGAGTGCTTGACGTGTTTGCAGTTGGCGATGAGGAGGCATTGACCATGGGGCTGCCAGTTGCAAAAGCGCGAGCAGCAATCATTGTGGCTGCGTCATTAGGAACTGCTGCTGCCGTTGCAGTAACTGGGTTGATTGGATTCGTGGGAATTATCGTTCCCCATATCCTTCGGTTGATTGTTGGAAACTCCTACCGAATCTTGTTGCCGCTTTCGATAATCTACGGTGGCGTCTTTTTAGTACTTGCCGATATTTTGGCGCGCACAATTTTGGCGCCACAAGAAATATCTATCGGCGTGGTTACTGCCCTATTGGGCGCGCCATTCTTTTTGTTTGTGCTTGGTTCGAGTAGGAATGGATCCGTCACATGACCCAATTATCGGTACGTGGATTACAAGTAGAACTTGATCACCAGACAATCGTCAACAACATTGATGTCGAAGTTGCCGTTGGACAGTGGGTCTGCATCATCGGCCCAAATGGTGCCGGAAAGTCTTCGCTACTTAAAGCACTTGCTGGAATCATTCCGTCAACAGGTGAGATTTTGATTGATGGTTCTAATGTGCGCGACCTTTCCGAGCGGGATCGGGCTTGCTGGATTGCATATGTCGCCCAAGAGCCTGTTATGCCAGCAGGAATGCGGGTATTTGATTATGTACTTCTCGGCCGCACTGCTCATTTGAAGATGCTGGCAACTGAGTCCCCTAAAGATCTGGAAATTGCACACTTCGTAATTTCTGAATTAGATTTAGCTGACTTCATCGATCGTGATGTAGCAACGCTTTCTGGTGGAGAGCGACAACGTGTGGCGATTGCTCGAGCGCTGGCTCAGGCAAGTCCGATAATCCTGCTCGATGAACCAACGACTGCACTCGACGTTGGCTACCAGCAAGAAGTTTTGGAATTGATCGACAAGCTACGCAAGGAAAAGAAGATAGCAGTCATTTCTACAATGCATGATCTAACAGTTTCTGGACTTTATCCAGACCGCTTAATGCTTTTGGCCGAGGGTAGCGTCGTTGTTTCTGGTTCGGCTGAATCAGTCTTGACACCAGAAAACATTGCAAGACACTACGGCGCCAAAGTTACCGTTATCGATCACGAATCTGGACCCGTTGTCATACCTGAACGACATAAGTGACCTTAGAAAAGAAACTACTAACCGCTCTACTTCGTAGTTGAATTTACAAATGGTGGCTTCGTTACAACGACTTCCAAATCTCGTCCGCGAACATCAATTACTAATGTGTCACCGAGGGCTACATCTGGAGACAAAAGAGCTAGTGCGATTCCCTTTTGAAGGGTAGGCGAAAATGTTCCACTAGTTGTTTCGCCAACAAGATCTCCCGAGATCGTTTTTACTTGCATGTGACTGCGTGGAATTCCACGTCCAGTAGCAAGTAGTCCCCACGCAACGCGTTTAGCACCAGCAGCCTTCTCAGCAGTCAACGCATCCTTGCCCGAAAACTCTGGCTTATTCCAACCAACTGCCCAGCCAGTTTTTGCTTGCACTGGGCTGATCTCAGGACTGATGTCTTGGCCATGCAAAACATATCCCATTTCGGTACGCAAAGTGTCACGAGCACCTAAACCACAGGGCAAAATTCCTAGATTTGCGCCAGCTGCTAGCAACGCAGTCCAGATCGCAACTAGCCCTGCATTTTCGATTACCAGTTCGTAGCCCGGTTCTCCGGTGTAACCAGTGCGGCAAATACTCACAGCGAAGTCCTTCCACTTCGCATCAGCAAACGCCATGTAGTCGTGGTCAGTTGGCAATCCGAGTGCACTTAATACTTTGCTGGCATCGGGACCTTGAACTGCGATTATCCCCTGGCTCAAGTGATTGTTTTCAATCACTATGCCAAGCGGTGCAACTTTTTCAAGGTGAGCTACAACGGTGCTGGCATTTCCGGCATTAGGTATGAAGCGAACTTCTTCATCGCTAACCAAGTAGACGATTAGGTCGTCAATGACGCCGCCTGCTTCATTGCAAAGCATTGAGTACTGAGCCTGACCTGGCTTGATGCGATCTAAATCATTTGTAAAAACGCTATTGGCGAATGCATGAGCGCCAGCTCCCAAAATTCGCACCTTTCCCATGTGTGAAACATCAAAAATTCCGACCGCTGTTCGCACGGCGGTATGTTCCGCTACAGTGCCGGCGGTGTATTCAATTGGCATATCCCAACCGCCGAATGGGCCCATCTTGGCGCCAAGGGACAAATGCGTTTCGTGCAAGGGGACCAAAGACATACTCAAACCGTACTAGTACGGTTTGATCTGTACCACCCGAACCATGTCGGCCACCACCGACTTGGTTTGTACCACTCGAACCATGTTGGCCACCACCGACTTGGGTTGTACCACTCGAACCATGTCGGCCACCACCGACTTGGTTTGTACCACTCGAACCAAGAACCACCCACCTAGTTCAATCGGAGTCTTAAATGACAATTACCGTCACACCTACCGTTCCTTCCCTGAGCTACAAAAGCGGAAATCCGCTTACGGCATATGTAAATGCGATTGTGGTCGGGTTATCGAATGACGGTGGGCTAACCATTGTTTCGGATTCGATTCCAAAGGCTGCCGCCAACAAGATTGTTGCTGCCTTCA
>CAIYGJ010000072.1 GCA_903925705.1 uncultured Actinomycetes bacterium
AGTTTGCTGGAGCTGATTTAGCCATCGCAGAGCGCGGGCCGTTTAGTTTTTCAAACCAACGATCAACTGCGCGCTCGAGGCCAACCGTGCTTAAAACTTTTTCTCGCCCTAAACCAAGTTCCCATTGCGCTGGATGTAATGGTGCTAAATCATCGGCTAGATCTTCAAGGTCACCAAGTGCGGTGAATCCTGCAGTTAGGCGCTCATCATCTTCAGAAATTGGAAGTAGGTCGCCAACACCTAAGTCACCGGCTTCAACGCGATCCGCCCATGGCTTCCACTGTTCAGGAACTAAAGCGGCTGATCCTGGCAATAGATTTACTTCGCTTACCGAAAGTTCAACTTGGCCATTAACTTCAACCAGACTTACTTCCCAATACCAACCTGGGTATCCGGGTGCAGTGCATTCGAAGGTGTAGCTGGTGATTGTTACTGACGAATCTTCTGATGGCTCAACAACAGAATCCAGTGCCTTGCCAACATGGTCAGCAGGAATGGATTCAAGGAGAGCGGATCGAGCTAAGTCGATCGCTGAAGTTGTTGTGTTCAACTACGCATCAATCTGGTCTGCGACACCGCGAAGCACGGCTACAAGCTTTTCGGTTTGCTTGTCATCTGGGTAACGCCCGCGACGTAAATTTCCTGCGTAACCATCTAGAAGTTTGATGACATCTTCCAAAACGATTGCCATGTCTTCGGCATCTCTGCGGCCACCCTTGGCAACACTCGGTGGTGCTTCCAGGATTCGTAATGACAATGCCTGCATACCCTTTTTGCCATCGGCCACGCCAAACTCACAGCGGGTGCCATTCTTCAAAGTTAAGGTTCCAGCTGGGAGTGCGGAGGCATGCAAAAATACCTCTTCGCCTTCATCCGTTTGAAGGAAGCCGAAGCCCTTCTCGGAATCATAAAACTTCACTTTGCCTGTAGGCACGGTGTTCTCCTTGCGCTGGTGACTTAATGTGACATTCGCTAAACGACTGCCTTACTCAAGGGTAGATGAAAAGTCCGAATCCGCCCAAACTTGGGATTTTTAGGCACTGGTTCGCACTCAAACCTGAATAATCTCAAGTGGCGCTAAGCAACCTAAACCGCGTAACGTAGCAAGATGAGCACTTCTAAAAAGGCTGAAACAGTCATTCGACCAAGGTCCTTGGCTGATGACCTTCGCCAGCGAAGTGACGACCAGCTTGAGGTCTTATTCGCAACGCGCCCTGATCTTTTGCATCCAGTGCCAACTGACCTAGGACAGCTGGCAGTTCGTGCCACAACTTCCCCAAGTGTTAGCGCTGCTTTGGATGCGCTCAATCATATTGAGTTAAGTGTTTGCGAAGTGTTGGCTGCATTGCCTGATCCAGCAGCTCGCATTGAAGTTCATGCCGGCCTAAAAGCTGCTGCTGGTTACAACGCTGGCGCAATTGACTCAGCGATTGACCGATTGCTTTCCAGTGCTTTAGTTTGGGGCGATGATGAAGAGCTTCACTTAGTCCGCGTTGCGCGCGAGTCTTTCGGCGCTTATCCGTGTGGACTTGCTGCATCATTTGCTGATTCGCGTCGCAAAGTTCGCGAGTATGCAAACAAAAAGACTTTGGCTGAAAAAACACTTGCTAGTGGACCAGATGAAGTTCGCGACATCATGAACCAACTTTTGTGGGGTACTCCCGCCGGAACAATGCGCCAAGCGAATCGTTCGGTGCGAATTGAAGATGCAAAGTCACCTTTGGAGTGGTTACTCGCACATGAACTAATCGTTCCCGTCAGTGATACATCCGTAGTTGTCCCGCGCGAAGTTTCTATTTCACTGCGCAACGGTTTACTTCTTAAGGAAATCAAAACCGATAGTGGTCAACCAGTATTGAGTTCCGTTGATTTCAAACGCGTTAATGACACAGGCGCTCATGCTGCTTTAGATTTTGTTCGCCTAGTTGAAACTTTGCTTGAGGCTTGGTCAATAGAGCCACCTTCACAATTACGCGGTGGTGGCCTTGCAATTCGCGATTTGGCAGCAGCGAAAGATTTACTTCGAGTTTCTGAACATCTCACAGCTTTGGTAATTGAAGTTGCCTTTGCATCGGGATTACTTGGCGCCGATGCCAATGATGGTTGGTTACCAACAACTGCATACGATCGCTGGCTAAGTATTGATGATGCATCGCGCTGGACCTTATTGGCTCAGTCCTGGCGAGACATGGTTCGTGCGCCCCATGTTGTGGGTGGCGATGGTGGCGATCGAATCAACTCCTTAACATCAGCCGTTGAACGTGGCTTTATTAATCCACTCCGGATTTCTTTACTGGATATATTTCTTGACCTTGATGATGGCGCAACAACAAGTGCTGCCATCATTACTGAACACTTAGATTGGCATCGTCCACGACGCTCATCCATGGTTCGGGCGGCTGCAGTTTCTGCGTGCTTGAAGAAGCTGCAACTCTTGGCATCACAGCACTTGGCGCCCTAACTTCGTTTGGCCGCGCAGTTGCTAAGGGTGATGACCCAACCAAGGTTCTAGGTTCGCTTTTACCTAACCCAGTTGATCACGTAATTGTGCAAGCAGACTTAACTGCTTTGGCACCTGGCCGATTAGCTGCAAATCAACGCCGGACCATGGCTGTACTTGCTGATGTTGAATCCACTGGCGCTGCAACTACCTACCGATTCACGGAAAACTCAATTCGCCGGGCACTAGATCAAGGCCAATCTGCCAACGACATTGTTGAGTTCTTAGCAGCACTTTCCAAGACTCCATTGCCACAACCACTTACCTACTTAATTGAAGATGTTGCTCGTAAACATGGTGTGCTTCGGGTTGGTGTGGCATCTATCTATTTACGGTGTGACGATGAGCAATTAGTTACAACAGTCCAGGCCGATCGCCGTTTGGCATCACTTAAGTTTCGATCGCTGGCACCAGGAATTGTGGTTAGTTCTTCCCCTGCTGACATCGTGCTGGAAAAACTTCGGGCCTGCGGGTACGCGCCTGTGGCTGAAAGTGCTGAAGGCGCAGTACTTATTCATCGTCCAGATACCAAGCGAACTTCGGTTCGTGCTGCTGCTTCGCCAGTTACCGTGACTGGGCCTTCGAGTCGGTTGGTAACTGCATCTGTTAAGGCATTACGAGCTGGTGAGCGCGTTGATGCGAGTAAGCCAGCATCAACAAACGGACCACGCAGTACGACTTCCCAAACTTTGACACTGCTAAACGAAGCATTGGCGCAAGGCAAAGAAGTTTGGATTGGCTACGCCGACAAAGGTGGCATGACCAGCGAACGAATTGTTGAGCCGTTGACAATTACCGGTGGATTCCTGACTGCCTTTGATGTGCGAACTAATGAAGTGCGTACCTTTACTATTGCTCGCATCACAGGTGCTGAACTTGCTGAGAACGTTGACGAAGAAGGAACTGCATAATGACTGATGGACCGTTAATTGTTCAAAGCGACAAGACTCTACTTTTAGAAATTGATCACGAGTTAAGTGGTGAATGCCGTCATGCCATCGCACCGTTCGCCGAACTTGAGCGCGCACCAGAACACATTCACACTTATCGCATCACACCACTTGGTTTATGGAATGCACGCGCTGCGCTGCATGACGCGGAATCAGTGGTCGATACTTTGCTCAAGTATTCGCGCTACCCAGTTCCCCATGCATTGTTGGTTGATATTGCAGAAACCATGGCTCGTTATGGACGTTTGCAGTTACACATGCATCCGGTTCATGGACTAGTGCTGACGGCAAACGATCGCACCGTACTGGAAGAGATTTTGCATTCAAAGAAAATCACGCCTCTGGTTGGCAAGCGAATTGATGAAGACACAATCGCAGTGCATGCCAGCGAGCGCGGAAACATTAAGCAAGCGCTTCTAAAACTAGGTTGGCCAGCTGAAGACTTAGCAGGTTACGTTGATGGCGAAGCTCATCCGATCGCACTTGCTGAAAGTTCATTTGAACTTCG
>CAIYGJ010000073.1 GCA_903925705.1 uncultured Actinomycetes bacterium
AGAAATAATTGCTTACCGCAACGGTTATCGCGGTTTATTGCTTGGTGATTCGATCGCAATTACACCTGCAATTCGCGAAAAAGCACACCTTTTGCACGCCTTTGGTGGCAGCCCAATTGGAAATTCAAGGGTCAAACTGACCAACGTACAAGATTGCGTAAATCGAGGCCTAGTTGCTGCTGGACAGGATCCACAACAGGTAGCAGCTGATCAATTGATTGCTGATGGTGTTGATGTACTCCACACAATTGGTGGCGACGACACAAATACTGCGGCAGCTGATCTTGCGGCTTTCTTGGCAAAAAATAACTACGGCCTTGGTGTAGTTGGATTACCAAAAACTATTGACAACGACGTTTACCCAATCGCACAGTCTCTTGGTGCATGGACGGCTGCAGACGAAGGCGCACATCATTTCAGCAATATAGTTTCCGAACATAGTTCAAATACCAAAATGTTGATTGTCCATGAAGTAATGGGCCGCCATTGTGGTTGGCTAACCGCCGCAACGGCTGTCGCCTACCGCGAATTGCTAAATGACATGAAATGGATTCCAGAACTTGGTGTGGCTAGGCAAAATCGAGAAGTGCACGCCGTCTACGTCCCAGAATTAGAAATTGATTTAGCTGCTGAAGCAGAGCGCTTAAGCGCAATAATGCAGGCGTCTGGAAATGTAAACATATTTCTGTCCGAAGGCGCTGGCGTAGATTCGATTGTTACTGAGATGCAAAGTCGAGGTGAAGTAATTCCACTCGATCCATTTGGACACGTAAAAATCGACAAGATTAATCCGGGCGCTTGGTTTGCCGATCAATTTGCACCAATGATAGGAGCGGAAAAAGTACTTGTTCAAAAGAGCGGGTACTACTCACGTTCGGCTCCGGCGAATTCGCAAGATCAAGCACTAATTAAAAAATGCGCAGTGGTCGCAGTCGAGTCTGCACTTAATGGAATTAGTGGCCTAGTTGGTCAAGACGAAGATCAGGCAAATGTAATCCGGGCGTGTGAATTTGATCGAGTGGCAGGGGCAAAACCTTTCAACACCGACCAGCCCTGGTTCAACGAATTACTTAGCGACATTGGCCAGCCAAAGGGATCGCCGTTAAGCCATTAGGCCACGATTGGGATTCTTCCCAGATTTACGATGTGGCTGGCTTAGATCTTGAAGCGTATTTGTCCACATATTCTTGGCCAGACAAATCCATGATTCGATACATAATTTCATCCGTCAATGAACGCAGCACGAAGCGATCATCTTCCATGCCGTAGTAACGAGAGAAATCCAATGGCTCACCAATGCGGATTCCAACTTCAACGCCTAAATTCGGTCGGGATTTTCCAATTGGCTGCACCATTTCGGTGTTGATCATTGCAACTGGAATTACCGGAACTCTAGCTTCCAGCGCCATTCGTGCTACCCCAGTCTTTCCTCGATACAAGCGACCATCTGACGATCGTGTTCCTTCTGGGTAAATTCCTAGCAAGTGTCCTTCACTAAGAAGTCGCACACCAGTACTAATAGCAGCAGTGCCCGCATTGCCACCCGTTCGATCAACTGGAACTTGGCCAGCACCTCGAAAGAAAGCAGCCGTTGCCTTACCTCTGACGCCAGGACCTTCGAAGTACTCGCTCTTAGCCATGAACGTGATTTTTCTCGGAACTGCAATCGGAAGAAATATTGAATCGGAAAATGACAAATGATTGCTTGCCAATATCGCCGGACCAGATTCAGGAATGTTTTCCAATCCTTCTACCCAAGGGTGAAACGCAACTTCGACTGCCGGGCCAATGGCAACCTTCTTAAGAAACTTATAAAAGCTATCGCGTTCAGACACAACTCTTACGGTAGCCAACGACAGCGGTATCAGCAATTATTGAGCACTAATTCGATAACTTTTAGCGGTTTCGTGACCCGATTTAGATTTCCTGGGTTACCCTCTCTTAAGGCTTTTTATTGAGAGGTGCTGGATGCGCGAGTTATCTGTTGTAGCAAATATTTCACCGATATCCAGTGGAAATGTAACTGATCAAATTGAAGCCCTATTTGCCCGAAATCCAGAATTCCCATCGATATCAATTCAAACCGATGACAATTGGAGCACAATCACTGCTGCTCAATTTAGAGCCCAAGTTAGAAGTGTTGCAAAAGGTTTAATTGCCGAGGGTCTAAATGTTGGCGACCGAGTTGCAATCCTGTCTCGAACTCGTTTTGAGTGGACTGTGGCTGACTATGCAATTTGGTATGCAGGCTGTGTAACGGTTCCAATTTATGAAACCTCATCCCCTGAACAAGTCGAATGGATCATCTCGGATTCGCATGCAGTTGCTACCTTCTTTGAAGCCCAGCGGACCACGCATGCTTTCACGCCAATTGCTGCCAATGTTTCTCATATGACTCGCTCGTACGTATTTGCCGATGATGCCTTAGGTGAGTTAGCTCGCAAGGGCGCGAGTGTTTCAGATTCCGATTTAGACTCACGTAGATCTGCAGCTGGCCCAAATGCCCCGGCAACATTGATTTACACATCAGGCACAACCGGTCGACCAAAAGGCTGCATTATTACCCACGGAAACCTAATGGCTGAAGTTGATACTTTAGTTAAAGCCGTTCCTGAAGTATTTGAGGCACCAGAAGCGTCAACTTTAATCTTCTTGCCACTTGCTCACGTTTTTGGTCGCTTAATTCAGGTTGCGATGTTGCGCGGCGAAGTAACCATTGGTCACTGCCCCAATCCAGCAGCGCTACTTAAGGATCTTGGCTCATTTAAGCCAACGTTCCTGTTAGCTGTTCCTCGGGTATTTGAAAAAGTCTTTAATGGCTCAGCAGCTAAAGCCCATGAAGCAAGTCCCGTCAAAGGAAAGATTTTTGATCAAGCAGCAGCAACTGCGATTGCATATAGTGAAGCGCTTGATCATGGCCATGTCTCAAAAGGCTTATCAATCAAGCACGGTCTCTTCGATAAATTGGTTTACTCAAAGTTGCGCCATGCCATGGGCGGACGAGTCACTCACGCGATTTCTGGTGGAGCTGCACTTGGTTCACGCTTAGGACATTTCTATCGAGGTATCGGATTAATCATCCTCGAAGGCTATGGGTTAACAGAAACCACGGCTGGTAGCACGTTGAATCTGCCAACCGCGTTGAAGATTGGATCAGTCGGTCGTCCTCTGCCGGGCACCGGCGCTCGGATTGAACCCGACGGTGAAGTTTTATTAAAAGGACCACATGTCTTTGCTGGCTACTGGAACAACGATGCAGCAACTAATGAAGCAATGACAACTGATGGGTGGTTTAGAACTGGTGACATCGGTGAACTTGATGGCGAAGGTTACTTGCACATAACAGGGCGCAAAAAGGAACTGATTGTTACAGCAGGTGGCAAAAATGTCGCACCTGCTGTGCTTGAAGATCGCTTACGAGCAAATCCAATCATTAGTCAGTGTGTAGTGGTTGGAGACAATAAGCCTTACATCGGTGCCTTGATCACATTAGATCAAGATGCACTTCCCCAGATTTTGACTGCCAACAATATCGAACCTGCAGCAATGTCTGAGTTGTTGAAAAATGCAGATATTCGTGCGCTGGTTCAAAAGGCAGTAAATGCTGCCAATGAAGCAGTTTCAAATTCCGAAGCAATCAAGAAATTTGTGATCTTGCCAGAGGACTTAACGATCGATAATGGCTACCTGACTCCAAAGATGAGTATCCGACGACATTTAATTGTGCAGGATTTTGCGACAGACATTGAAAGCCTCTACGCCTAATACGCCTAATACGTCAGAGAATAAAACCAAGAACGGATACCCATGCGCGCAGTGCCCTTGACTTTAAGTTGGCTTGCAACAAGAGTCTGGGTTTTACTTTCAGGGTTCAGCGTAATTTTCTATCCTGCGTCAGAATTTCTCTTTAGTGATGTCCGGCTATACGACTGGTGGGCCGGAAACATTGCCGACGCACACTTCCCTATCAATGATCCAATGTGGCAATATCCGCCATTGGCTGCAGTTGTCTTTCTTGTTGGGTATTTGATTGCTGGAAATACGGTTGGCTTTGTTTTCCTTGCTCTAATTGCTGACCTCGCAATCTTTGCGCTTCTGATTCAACGCGGTCGCGAGCAAGCCAATTCGATTCCAGCACTTATCTGGACGATCGCGCCACTTGTAATGGGTCCAATTCTCTTGGGTCGGTTTGATGTATTTGTAACTTTGGCTGCTGTGGTTGCCTTACTTTCTGTTGGAAAAGCTCGCAGATTCGGAGTCGCCATTGCTGTTGGAACTTTGCTGAAAGTTTGGCCATTGCTGTTATTGCTGGCAACGCCAAAAGGATCAGCCTTAAAGGCAATCATGTGGTTCTTGGCTACCTTCACAATTGGTAGCTTCATGCTAAGTCTCTGGTGGAATGAGAGTTTTTCATTTATTGGCGGGCAGCGGTCACGTGGATTACAAATCGAATCAGTAGGGGCTTTGCCATATCAACTTTGGAACGCCGGTCCTGGAAATGTGCCTTCAGCCTTTCAATTTGGGGCAATAGAAGTTGTAGCTTCTGGAACGTCAGTGGTTTCGCTCGTAGTTACCTTGATCGGCTTGGCTTTAATGGGAACTCTCTTTTATTGGCGGATCTTCGGAAAGTTGAACTCGGCTAATCCATCTGACATTGCGTTACTTGCAGTTTTAATCTCTATTGTTTCAAGTCGGGTTTTATCGCCCCAATACATGGTTTGGGTTTTTGGATTGCTGGCAGTTTGCGCCTTCGCTCCTCAGCAGAACTTCAAGAAAATTACAATTTTGATTTGTATTAGTGCCGGCATTGGACAAATTATTTATCCTTGGTGGTACATCCACTTTCAACAAGGTGGCGTAATACCAGTTGCCGCACACACAATTCGAATTGTTACGTTGTTATGGGCAACCAGTATTGCCTGGAAAAACCTAAAGGATGTTAGTCGGCAAAATCCAAGCCAGATAGCAGCCCATCAAGCTTCTTAAAGTTTTGGTCCCAAGTCCATTGGCTAGAAACCCACGCGCGCCCGGCACTGCCCATACTTTTAGCAACATCTGGATTCGCTATTAGATAGGCCAGTCGTTGAGCGATCTCATCAGTATTTCTGCCATCAACTAAAAACCCAGTCTTGCCGTCTATCACTGCATCAACTGCCCCACCGGAGTCTCCGACAACTACTGGTAGTCCGGTAGCAGAACCCTCCAGAAAAACTATGCCAAGACCTTCTACATCCCAACCGCCCAAACGGGTGCGACATGGCATTGCAAAGATGTCGCCGGCTGCATACCACTTCGATAAATCCTTTTGACTAACTTTGCCAGTTAGGTGCACGAAATCCGCAAGACCAAATTTTGAAATAAGTTTCTCAATCTCTTTTCGATATGAACCTTCACCGACGATGATAAGGCTTGTAGCTGGCGCCGTTTTATGAATCTCAGGTAAGGCGCGAATCAATTCATCCTGACCCTTGCGAGACATGAGTCTTGAAACACAGACAATGACTGGACGATCTATCCAACCTAAATTGGCGCGTAGCAAATTGCCTTCAACCAAATTTGCAGGCGAAAATTCTGTAATGTCAACGCCTGGAACAATCCGTCGCATTTTTGCAGCAGCCTCAGGGCTCAGTGCCTTTGCAATCTTCTTGTGCGTGTATTCGCTGATGTAAGTCAGGTAATCAGTGTCGTTACCAATTTTGCGCAAAGCCTGACGGGTTCCTGGTGTCATCGCCCAACCAGTTTCGTGACCTTGGGTCATCCCTACAATATTTTTAACCCCAAGTTTTCGAAGTGGCGATGCGAGCAAACCAAGCGGTGCAGCGGCACCAAATAAAACTCGAGTTATATTCTCGGATACTACGATCTCTCGTGCCATTGCTAACGTCGATTTTGATGGCAATAAAGTCTGGGTATCAGCTCGAACAATCTTAAATTCTTGCGCCGCATCAAATTCCGCAGCGCCCTCCCAGTCCGAAGTAAGCACTGTTACAGATGCCGGATCAAACCTTCGAACAATTTCATAGCCAAAAGTTTGAATTCCACCAGGGCGTGGCGGGAAGTCATTGGTGATAACCAGAGTGCGACTCATGGATACATCTTGCCGTATCCCATTGAATGCCTGAAGATTACCTCGATGAAAATGGCATCACCGCGCAATGGCGGCTGGTGAATCAGGCTGCGAGTCTCCTTTAATTAGTCGCAGAGGTGCCACTAATCCTGCGGTAGCAAGAACGTCCAAAACATCCTTGTGCGATTCAAGAGAATCGGGCATTGGACCAAGTAGCGCGGTAACAACGCAATCTGAACACGCAATGTCACGCATTATGCAGCTAGAGCAATCAATCAACATTTGTAACTCCTAGGAATCTTTGGATGCCTTACTAATTGAAACGATATGAGACCCCACCGACAGTTTTTGTGGCCTGATTTCTTCCGGCGCATTTACGGTTGTGACGAGCCGCACCGAGAAAAGGTTGGTCCAACCTCAGAATTGTCGGTGATTGCAAGTAAAGTCCCCAATATGAGTCAAAGTCCTAGTCCGCAACCCCTTGCGGAACTGACAATTGCTGACATCGGGCAACCCTTGTCGCAAACAACATTTGTTGTTGTTGACCTAGAAACTGCAGGTGGTAAGCCAGCTGACGCCGGAATAACTGAAATCGGCGCTGTCAAAGTGCGAGGTGGTGAGGTTATTGGAGAATTTCGAACTTTCTGCGCACCGGGTGTGTCGATACCGGCGTTTATTTCAATACTGACTGGAATTACCGATCATCACGTAGTTGGCGCTCCAAACGTTGGGGCTGCAGTTAGAGAGTTCTTAGCATTTGCGAATTTTGAATCTGGTGATGGACCAGTTTTGGTTGCGCATAACTCACCTTTCGATGTTGGGTTTTTGAAATCAGCCTGTATCAAATTCGATATCGAATGGCCGAAACCACCGATTTTAGACACGGTTGTGCTGGCTAGAAAGATTCTTCGTAAAGATGAAGTTAGGAATCGAAAGCTTGCAACTTTGGCACACTATTTTTCTGCGCCTGTAAGTCCAACTCACCGAGCACTAGACGATGCAAGGGCAACTGTTTCGGTATTGCATGGATTAATAGAACGAGTTGGTAATTTGGGTGTCCACGACCTTGAGGGACTGCAAACTTTTAATGGACCAGCAACAGAAAAGCGACGACGTAAGCGATATCTAGCCGATGGGCTTCCTAGTCAACCGGGTGTTTACGTTTTTTATGATGGCAATAATCGGCCGCTCTATGTTGGGACATCTACAAACATTCGTAAACGTGTCATGTCATATTTCACTGCTGCAGAGACTCGGCGACGGATGACTTCGATGGTAGAACTCGCGCAACGCGTTGATGCCCATGTTTGTGCAACGCCGCTTGAAGCAACAATTCGAGAATTACGGATAATCAATGAATTGCGCCCTACTTATAATCACCGTTCTAGAAATCCAGAAAAAACTACTTGGGTAACCATGACAAATGAAAGATTCCCAAGACTTTCTCTTTCGCGACAGTCAACACTGCCCGATTCGCAGCGCACCTCAATCGGTCCTTTTAGAAATGGCGTCAGTGCCGAATTAGCCATACATGCAATTCACCAAGCTACGGATTTGCGCCAATGTAAAGAGCGAATCACTAGCAAGACTTCAATCTCGCCTTGCGTGCTCCACGAAATGAAACGATGTATCGCTCCTTGCATGACTGGCGGTGAAACTGTTGGTTATGAAGAAATAGTTGCTGATGCCACCTCCATACTCAACGGAGATTCCTCGGCAGTTTCAACCAAACTAATGGAGCGGATTCTAGATTTGGTACAGGAAGAAAAGTTTGAAGATGCAGCTATCGCTCGGGATCGAATGCACGCTCTAGAAGATGGGGTCTATCGATCCAGTCGGCTACGTGAGATTACCTCTATCCCATTGGTGATTGCAGCTCAACAAAATTCAATCGGTGGCTGGGACATCCATGCGTTCTCACGTGGTCGATTTGCCGCAGGAATTGTGGCTCCCCCAGGTATTGATCCCAAGCCCTATGTCCTAAAACTAGAGGATTCAATCCCAACCGACATTAGATTGCCGACCCTAGTTTCTGAGATTGAACTCATACTCAAATGGCTGGGTAATGGCCAAACTCGCTTGGTTGAAATCAGCGAAGGCCACACTTGGATGCACCCAATTCATGCCAGAGTTCGAGCTACTGAATTAATTGGCGGCTAACGCAAAACGCTGGCTAATCGAAACCCAAACATCTAATAGCGATTTCGCTGCTCCCGTATCTATTGAGCCATAGGCAACGGGTAGCGCTCGTGCAATTCGAACTACGGTCGAGTCGGCTGTTTCGCCAAAACGCTTAGTGCCTTTTGCAGCATCATAGGCAACCATGGTTGCGGCGGCATTTAACGCTACGACATCGCGAATTGCTGAGAAGTTTCCATCTGCTCTTCCGGCAAGAATCTCTCGCACGACTTGTGCATTGAACTGCGCATCTCCGCCTCTGAGTTGATCAAGCGTCGCAGGTGTAAGTCCTAATTCGCTAGGTGTCAGCATTGATTCTCGCAAAGTGCCCGAGGTGACGTCCCAAATCTGTGTTGGCGCTGATGTCGACAACTCATCTAAGCCATCGGTGCTTCGCACAATGATTGATTTAAACCCACGATCCAACTGAACTTGTGCCAACACGGGCGCAAGACGAATGTCTGCGCACCCTAGTAGTGCCGCTTCTGGTTGACCAGGATTTGATAGCGGTCCCAAAACATTGAAAACTGTAGGGACTCCCAGTTCTTTTCGAACATTTGCGGCAAACTTCATCGCTGGATGGTGCGATGGTGCGTAGCAAAATGCAATTCCCGCTTCTGATACACATGATGACAACAAACTAGTGGGCATGTTGATAGCAACACCAAGAGCTTCAAGAACATCGGCGGTGCCGGCTTTAGAAGAAATAGCTCGATTTCCATGCTTGAGAACAGGGATTCCAGCGCCAGCAACGGTTAGCGCGGCCATAGTTGAAATGTTCACTGTGTGGGCGCCATCACCGCCAGTTCCAACAACGTCGACAGCGATGCGATCTAGATTAACTTCGATCGCATTTTCCAGCATCGCTTTAACCATGCCGCTGACTTCTTGTGGGGTTTCGCCTTTTACTCGAAGACCAATTACTAATCC
>CAIYGJ010000074.1 GCA_903925705.1 uncultured Actinomycetes bacterium
CAATCAAGATAGAATAAAAGTTGCAATAAAGCAGTAAAACTTGGTGGGTATAGCTCAGCTGGTAGAGCACCTGGTTGTGGTCCAGGACGTCGCGGGTTCAAGTCCCGTCACTCACCCCATTAAGGCGCTGGCGAATACTTAGTCGCTGAATCTTCGCGAGTAAATCCATAAAGCGTTAGCCCAAATTCTCGAGCCGTTTCAACGGCTAAAGATGTTGGGGCAGAGACCGCCACAACCGCAGAAATCCTCGCAGAAATTGCTTTTTGAATAATTTCAAAACCACCGCGGCCCGAGATTGCTAAAGAATAACCATCAAGCGGCAACAGGTCATTCATCAGGGCATAGCCGATGACTTTATCTACGGCGTTATGCCGGCCAACGTCTTCCCGAACGACAACTAGCTTTCCATGAGGATCAAATAAGCCTGCAGCATGAAGACCACCAGTTTTATCAAAAATCTTTTGTTTAGGTCGCATCAGTTCAGGCAACTTCAATAATTCAGATTCAGTAATTCCAGGCACGCTAACATTCGTGCAACCTCGACCACGCAAGTCATCAATATGAGTAGAGCCACAAACACCACAGGCACTAGAAATGGTAAACCTGCGTTCGAGGGTTCGAGTAACTGCAGGGGCATCTGAGACAACTCGAGCCACAATCACATTCTCTTGTTCCCGCGGTGACAACTCTTTGTCTTTGCAAGTCGTGATCCCAATTAAGTCTTCTCTAGTTCGCAGCAAACCTTCTGTCCACAGAAAGCCAGCACCTAATTCAATATCGGCCCCGGGAGTCCGCATCGTTATGGCTAATTGCTGTAGACCTACCCCACCATCAATTCGAATCTCGAGGGGCTCTTCACCAACAACATGGTCACTAACACTCGTAGAAGTTTTTGTTTTTAAAACTTGAATCCGTTGCGTAGGACTAATTGGTTCTTGACTAGTCAACGATTTGCCATTCTGCTACCGCATTTGAAACGGTCTCGATCAACTGGTGAATTTCATCATGCTTAAGTGAATCTTTTCCTGCGGCATAGCCAAGTAAGAATGTTGTCAGCGGTGCCGACTTTCGTTCGATACCATGAGCTACTTCGCGGGTTAGATCCAACAATTCGGAGGTTAACATCTCATGTTGATCAACGTCTAGCAAGGTTGCAACTCGAGCCATCCACATTTGAGTGATTTGATCCATTGCGCCACTTCCTTTAACTGCCTTAGCAACATCTTGCCACGTATCAAAGTCGACAACTTGATCCGGATTCACATTGACTCCAATCATCTTTAGCCTTGAAAGTAGGTGCAGCGGAGACTGGTTAATACCTTGGGTAGAGACGAGCAATTCACGCAACAGTTCAGTACGGACACACGCGCATAATGGTTGCCCACTGCCATCGGTTCGGATGGCCCACGATCCCTCATTGCCGATGGCTGCTGCGATCAAATTCGAAACAGTTTCACCAGAAAGCGTTTGATCCGCCGCCGAGATGAACACGTAGTCACTAGTTACGTGAGAGAGTCCCGACCAAATTCCCGCTGCCGGTCCCCCACTTGGATTCAAGTCAGGAATCCAAGTCACAAGGTTGTTGCTATCGTTATGGATTTCGCGCGGGTAACCCACGATGAAAACTTTTCCAGGACAGGAATTAATGACATCTGCAAGTAAGGCTTTCCCGCTAAGTCCAAGTGGGAGCATTGCTTTATCTAAGCCACCCATGCGGGTCGCGCTTCCGCCAGCAACAATTATTGAATCAGGAATCGATGCGGTAACTGCACTCATAGGTATAAAGCATGACACGGGTTCGGTAGATTGTGACTATGTCAGCGGAGATTAATCACAATGTGGAATGGGACTTGGCTGTAGCGCTGAGTTTTGATTCGGTTGTGCCAAAGTCAGCGATCAAGGTGCCGCTTTCGCAGGCGATCAACTACGTACTTGCCCAAGACTTAACCGCAGACATAGCTCTACCACCAGCCCACACATCGATGATGGATGGCTATGCAGTTTTTGGACCTGGCCCCTGGCGTATAGTTGGCGAACTTCATGCCGGTGATTCATTGCCTTATCTAGAAACTGGTTGCGCTTTAAAAGTGAGCACAGGTGCCCATTTACCTCCCCATTGTTCCTTTGTAATTCCGCAAGAAATGGCAACTTTGTTCGATGGTGATGTCGCCAGTAAAAACTCGTTTACTCAAGGTCAGCACATCCGACAACCTGGCGATGAGGCCCTAGCTGGCGAGAGCATCGCAGCAACTGGGAGCCTGTTTACTCCTGCGATCGCTGGATTGGCTGCAAGTTCTGGCATCGATGAAGTTTCGGTATTTGAGCCGCCGACAGTTTCAGTAATAGTTACTGGCAGTGAACTAACTTCTGCCGGAACCCCTGGACCAGGTCAAATTCGTGACTCCCTTTCAGTGCAGGTAACACATTGGGCAAAATACCTAGGCGCAAATGTTAATTCGAGCATTAATTGTGCTGATGATTTGGTTGAACTGAAAGAAGCGATCAATAGCTCTAGCGGTGACATCGTAATCGTGACCGGTGGCAGTTCGTTTGGTGAACGCGATTACTTGCGGCCTGCTCTAGAACAACTTGGTGCGATTTACTTAGTGAGCGAAATATGGATGCGACCGGGGCATCCATCTCTGCTTGCAAAGCTGCCAGACGGAAAACTTGTCGCAGGTTTACCTGGTAACCCGCTTGCTGCCCTCGTAAGTTTTATGACGGTCGTTGCTCCAGCGTTACGCGGACTATCTGGACAAAGCGAATACCGAATGGCAAAAGTCCCACTCGCAAAGGATTTTGCTTGCGATCGCACCCGCATAGTTCCAATTGTTTTGTCATCGGGCTTGGCAGAGATGACTGAATTTCGTGGATCTGCAATGTTGCGAGGACTTTCCCACGCAGATGCCCTCGGAGTTATTTCACCGGGTGACAATCCATCGGGAACTTTGATTCGAGTTATGCCACTTCCTTGGCGAGTTAACTAAGCATTCGCCTTTGCGCGAAGTTCGTCGACGACTTTATTCAAAGTTTCACTAAATGAATCACGATTACTAGTTACATGCTTGTAAAAATCTGAACGCATTTTCGGCGTCCAAAATTTCACAAGGTGCTCAGAAATCCGCAGATAAGTCTCTTCGTGAACTGGAATGTTTTTCTCAATATCTCCAGCCATTCGGGCAAGTATTGCTATGTCCACAACTAGGCCTTAGTCAGAACAGATTCGAGAGAATTTGTCGGAGCTGCACTCGAATCTGCCGGACGAATTTCAACTGCGGTCACCTTGAACTCTGGACAATTAGTTGCCCAATCTGAAAATTCAGTAGTGATTACATTTGCCCCGCTGGTTGGATGATGGAATGTCGTGTGAACAACCCCAGCTGGAACTCGCTCACTTACAGCCGCTGTCAAAATGGTTTCGCCAATTCGGCTTGATACCGCAATCTTTTGGCCATCGACGATTCCACGCATCGCTGCATCTGACTCATGGATTTCCAATACATCTTCTGGATGCCAAGTTACGTTAGCGGTGCGCCGAGTTTGGGCGCCAACGTTGTATTGACTCAAGATTCGACCAGTTGTGAGTAAAAGTGGGAACTTACGATTCGAACGTTCCTCGGTTGGTACAAACGGAGTCTCCATGAATTGACCTTGACCACGCACGAATCCATCTACGTGCATGATTGGGGTTCCACTTGGTGCGGCATCGTTGCATGGCCACTGAACGCTTCCCACTTCATCAAGCATGGCGAAGCTAACGCCCTTGAATGTTGGGGTGATTTCGGCAATTTCATCCATGATTTGTGCGGCATTTTCATAATGCATGTCATAGCCCATGGCTTGGGAAATTTCACAAATGATTTGCCACTCTTGCTTACCGTTCTTGGCTGCCATTACTGGACGTACACGGTTGATACGACGCTCTGCGTTGGTAAATGTTCCATCCTTTTCCAGGAACGATGTGCCAGGCAGGAATACGTGAGCAAATTTTGAAGTCTCGTTTAGGAATAGGTCCTGGACAACCACTAGATCCATCGCTTTGAGGGACTTTTCTACATGCATCGTGTTTGGATCCGATTGGGCAATGTCCTCTCCGTGCACGAATAGTCCACGGAACTCTCCAGAAATTGCGTTATCAAACATGTTTGGAATACGCATACCTGGATCTGACATCAGCTTTACATCCCAGAGCATTTCGAATTGCTCGCGAACTGCATTGTCGGATACATGTCGGTAACCCGAAAGCTCATGCGGGAATGAACCCATGTCGCACGCGCCTTGGACATTGTTCTGGCCCCGAAGTGGGTTGATGCCTACGCCGTCACGACCAATGTTGCCGGTAGCCATTGCAAGATTTGCCATACCCATAACCATGGTTGAGCCTTGTGAGTGCTCAGTTACACCTAGGCCGTAATAAATTGCCGCGTTTTTTCCTGAAGCATAAAGTCGGGCTGCTTGGCGGATTGTTTCAGCCGGAACGCCAGACTGCGACTCCACAACCTCTGGACTGTTCTCTGGAAGTTCAATGAATTTCCGCCAACGATTAAATGGACCTGGATCGCAGCGTTCCGCAACGAACGCTTCGTCAATTAGTCCTTCAGTTGCAATCACGTGCGCAATCGCATTTATCACTGCCACATTCGTACCAGGCTGCAGTTGCAAATGGTGATCCGCTTTGATGTGGGCTGACTCGACAAGATCGATTTTGCGAGGATCAATAACAATTAACTTTGCGCCCTCGCGGATTCGACGCTTCATGCGAGAAGCAAATACGGGGTGAGCATCCGTGGGATTAGCTCCAATTACGACTATGACATCGGACTGTGCCACTGATTTAAAGTCTTGTGTTCCAGCTGAGGTGCCGTAGGTTGTGCTGAGGCCATAACCAGTTGGAGAGTGGCAGACGCGAGCACAAGTGTCGATGTTGTTATTACCGAATGCGGCGCGAACCATTTTTTGTACAACAAAAATTTCTTCATTTGTACAACGCGACGAAGAGATCCCACCGATACTGTTGTCGCCGTACGTTGCCTGAATTTCTTTTAGTTTTGTTGCGGTGTATTGAATTGCTTCATCCCACGAAACTTCACGCCATTCATCAGTGATCTTTTCGCGAAGCATTGGCTTGGTTATTCGATCAGAGTGAGATGCATAACCCCAAGCAAAGCGACCCTTGACGCAGCTGTGGCCTTCGTTTGCACCACCGGTTTTCGTTGGCACCATGCGAACTAATTCATCGCCGCGCAGTTCGGCATTAAAGGAGCAGCCAACGCCACAATAGGCACAAGTTGTTTGAACTGTGCGAGTTGGCATACCTAGATCAATAACTGATTTTTCTTGCAAGGTTGCAGTTGGGCAGGCCTGGACACAAGCTCCACACGAAACACATTCGCTAGAAAGGAAGTTCAACCCACCAGGGCTTACCTTGGAATTGAATCCGCGACCTTCAATTGTTAAGGCGAGCGTTCCTTGCACTTCGTCGCAAGCACGTACGCATCTGTTACAAACGATGCATTTGCTTTCATCGAATGAGAAGTATGGGTTTGACGAATCAGTTGGAGCATCTAGGTGGTTCTTGCCATCCATGCCGTAGCGAACTTCCCGAAGACCCGCTACTCCAGCCATGTCTTGTAGTTCACAATCACCATTTGCTGAACAAGTTAAGCAATCAAGTGGGTGATCGGAAATGTAAAGCTCCATGACACCCTTGCGAAGCTTTGCAACTTTCGTAGTTTGGGTGCGGACCACCATGCCGTCTTCTACTGGGGTTGTGCATGATGCTGGCGTTCCCCGGCGGCCATCAATTTCGACAATGCACATGCGGCAAGAGCCAAATGGCTGAAGTGAATCAGTTGCGCAAAGTTTTGGTATGTCGCAACCAGCTTCACCGGCAGCGCGCATGACTGAGGTTCCTTCTGGAACAACATGGGTTTCGCCATCAATTGTGACGCTAACAAGTGTCTCAGAGTTTGATTTTGGGGTTCCGTAATCGGCTTCACCGACACCTGAACGCATCGGCATTGTTCCGCGTGGATCTGAAAGTAATGTCATCACTTCACCTCTACCTTTATACCAAAATCAGCGGGAAATAACTTGAGTGCGCTTCGAACTGGTA